>JAUUZS010000014.1 GCA_030589835.1 Cyclobacteriaceae bacterium | reverse complement strand
TTTGAATGGACAAAAAGAGCAATTGAGAAAGGAAAGCACGTTTTGTGTGAAAAACCGATGACCTTAAAAAAAGAGGAAATCACAGAATTGATTGCTTTGAGGGATACCTATAATGTGAAAGTCGGAGAAGCATTTATGGTACATACGCATCCTCAATGGGTGGATACCGTCAAGCGGATCAAGAATGGAGAGCTGGGGAAATTAAGGGCTATACAAGGATTTTTTAGCTATTACAAAACAGACCCAGACAACATTAGAAATATCCAAGAATATGGCGGGGGAGCGATGTGGGATATTGGTTGCTATCCCATTCACACCTCGAGATTTGCTTTTGGCGAAGAACCTCTAAGGGTTTTATCTCTTATTGACCGGGATCCACAATTAAAAATTGATCGTTTGGGTTCTATCATCCTGGATTATCCTTCAGGACAATGCGTATTTACGGTCAGCACTCAATTGGTTGCACATCAAAAAATGATGTTTTTTGGCGATGAAAGAAAAATTGAAATGGAAATCCCATTCAATGCACCTGATGATCGGGAAAGTAGCATCTTTTCGGACGATGGGGATCTTTTCCAGACTAACAGAAAGGAAATATTATTTGATGTCTGCAATCAATACACAGTGCAGGGAGAAGTATTTTCAGAAGCCATTATCTCAGATCTTGACGTACCGGTTTCTCTTGAGGATGCGTACAAAAATACTTCTGTCATAGAGGCCATTTTCGAGTCTGAAAAAAATAGAACCTGGATTGAAATAGAAAATTAACTCCCTGAAACAGAATGTAAACACTTTTTTCATAATTGACTTTCGTTAATTATCTTTAGGCTCCTTATGAATAAGTTATGGAATGCCAACGCAGGCACTTTACCGGGAGATACCGCATGTCACTGAAGCTTTAAGGGAGGTACAGGATGTCAAAAACGGCAACTTGCCGGCGAGGGAGGGAGTTTATTTGATAACCTGCCTTGGCAGCAGACAGGCGTAGCAGCCAGTAAGAAAAACAAATAGGGAAACATCATTGAGTTATTAGAGATGCCAATAATAAATACAATTATTTGATGCTCGAAAATACTGAATTTGAAATGAAGGAAGGACAAAAGGCATTGAGATGCTTTGTGATATCAAGTGATAAGTCCTTTGGTAGGTATATCATTAAAAATCTTAACAGAAATCGTTATGGGATTTACGCTGGCCATTTTGAAGATTTTAAGGAGTTAAAAAATAAAATATCAGAGAATGAGTGCCTTTTTATTGATGAAGAATTTATTTTTAAAATTGAAACAGAAGAACTAGAAGAGCTCATTATATTTTTATTTTCATCATTAATTAACGTATTACTATTTACCAACTATAAAAGGAAATTACCAAATGCGATCCTCGAAAGACCAGAATTAATTCGGGTGGTTTCTAAATCAGTAAAAAAAGACGAGTTTCTCTTTCATATAAAAAGTGTTGAAAGTAGGATTAAAAATTCCCCTTTAGCATTAAAAACGCTACAGGACAAATATTTTGAGACCATTATCCAAATCCAAAAGCTGTTACTTACTAACCCTCCTTCTGATTTTAAATTAACAAATATATTAGAGCTGATAGGAAAAGTATCAATGACCGACCGAGTGATGCTTTTTGAAAATCGCTATGATTATCAGGGCAAGGCCCAAATGTCGCAGCTTTACGAGTGGACGGACAAAGGTCTTGAATCTGAGCTTGTCAATCCCCTTTTTAATCTATTGCCATACCACCCTAATTTCACCAGATGGGAAACGGTATTATCTTCCGGAACCCAAATTAGTGGTAAGGTTAAAGATTTTCCTCATAGTGAACAGCCATTACTAAAAATCCTTGGGAGTGAGAAACTGTTACTCACCCCAATATTAATTAAGGGTAATTTTTGGGGCTTTGTAATGCTGTCATGCCAGAATTGTGTGCCGTGGTCAGAAAACGAAATATCCTTAATATCATCTGTCATAGCACCAATTGCTTCCTTCATTGAAGTAAAAATCGAAGGACAAAAAAGAGATAAAAGTGATGAACGTTTGAGCAGGATTTTTGAGAGCTCAAATATAGGATTGGTGCTTACTACCCGGGAAGGAAATTTGAAATCTTTTAATCCAGCATTTTCTGAAATGTTGGGTTATAATAAAAAGGAGCTAAGAAATTTAAATTTCACGGTATTTACCCATCCTGATGATATAGATCGGGAACAAACGTTTTTAAACGATCTTGTGGGCGGGAAAATTTCTTCGTATCTTATTGAAAAGCGCTTCTTAAAAAAAGGTGGAGGTGTAATCTGGGTAAAATTGAATTTATCTTCGTACAGTGAAGAAAAAGGCAAACCAGAATCTTTAATTGGAATTGTCGAAAATATCACGAGGGAAAAGGAGGTGGAGAGGGCGCTTGCTGAAAGCGAAGACCGATACAGGAAACTCTCAGATCTTTCATTTGAAGGGATCGTGATTCATAAGAATGGAATAGTTATAGACTGCAATGAGCGCTTTCATGTTATGTTCGGGTATTCACGCGAAGAAATAATAGGTAAAAATCATGTGGAATTGTTAGCCGATAAAAAATTTACTGATCTAATATCAACAAAAATTCAAACTAATGATTTATCACCTTATGAGGTGATTGGCATTACTAAGTCAGGGAAAAAGGTTCCTGTTGAACTTGAAAACAGAAATGTAGAGTATAGTGGCGAAATGTTCAGGGTTACAGCTATCAGAAATATTACTGAGCGAAAAAGAAACGAACAAGAAATCAGAAAATTAAATACTGCCATAAATCAAAGCCCATCAAGCATAGTAATCACAGATAAAGAGGGGGAAATTGAATATGTAAACAGGTCATTTAGTGAAATTACCGGATATTCAATGGAAGAAGCTTTGGGCAACAAACCCAATGTTCTGAAAACTGATTTCCATCCAAAATCCTTTTACACGGAATTATGGAATACGATTTCATCTGGCAAAACCTGGAATGGATTATTTAAAAACAAAACCAAATCAGGAACTCATTATTGGGAGAGGGCAGTGATTTCACCAATTTTTGATGAGAATAATAATATTACTCATTATCTGGCAATCAAGGAAAATATTACCAACGAGAGAATTGCTCAGGAGGCTTTGAAAATTAGCGAAGAACGCCACAGGATAATTTCGGACCTCACAAATGATTTTGTTTATTCTGCCGAAATAAAAAATTATAAGCTGAGTCTGGAATGGAAAAGTGGCGCCCTCGAAAAATTGGCAGGATATTCTATTGGTGAAATAAATGCAATGGAATATGGTTGGTATTCCATTGTGCTAAAAGAAGATTTTGAACAAATTATACTTCCGGGAATAAAAAAGAATCCAGAAGAAAAAGGTTTGACTTTTGAATATCGGATAAAAACAATAACAGGAAGTCTGAAATGGGTAATAGACAAAATTAAATTTTTAAAGGTTTATAGCGATCAATCCTTGGTAACTGTGATAGGGGCTATCCAGGATATTACGCTTAGAAAAGAGGCCAATTTAGCATTAGATCAAAGCAAGAAATATTTAGATAGTATCATTGACAATTTGCCAATAGGGCTTCACATATTTAATGAACAGGGGTATACTGCCAGGATTAATGAAACCCAACGCAAATTACTTGGTGTAAAAGATAAAAATGTCGGTATAGGAACATACAATATTTTTGACGACCCCCTTTCCATATCTACCGGATCGGATAAAATTTACCGAGAGGTATATGATAAAAAAACGACCATCAATCATGAAGTAGAGATCAATTTTGATATTCCGGAAAATCAATGGCAAACGCGAAAAGGGAAAATGACCTTAAACGAAATAATTTTCCCGATAATCAATGAAGATGGGGATATTCATTCGGTAGTTTCCTTGTTAAACGACATTACCAAGCGGGTTGAGGTAGAAAAGGCACTCAAAGCCACCGAGCTGCACCAAAAAATTCTTCTCAAAATTATTCCTGATTTAATTTTTACTTTTAATGATGATGGGATTTTTAAAGATGTTTACACCGATGACTCTCAAAGATTACTGATACCCATTAGCCAATTTATCGGAAAACCATTTTCAGAAGTATTCCCGGAAAAACAAAGTAGAATATTTTATAAGCATCTGAAATTGGCTGTAGAAACCAATGAGATGCAATTGTATAACTATGAAATCTATGATAAGCAAACTGTATTTTATTACGAATCCAGGTTACTTGTAAGTAAAAAAAATGAGGTCATTGCCATTATCCGCGACATCACCGAAAGTACAGTTGCCGAGATTGCATTGAAAGAAAGTGAGGAAAAATTCAGAGAACTTGCAGAAGGAACCCTGGATGCGCTGATACTAATCAACACTTCAAATGAAATTTTATATGTTAGTCCAAATTTGACAAATATTCTTGGTATAAGCCCGGAAGCGTATTCCAATAATCCACTGGGTGCCCTCAGGTTAATTCATCAAGATGATAAGCATTGGGTTATTCCTGAAATAAACAATTATAGAAAAGGCAAACAAGAAACACTCAATTTACAATTTAAAGTAATTCTTAAAGACCAAACCCTAAAATGGATTTGGTACAGGGAAAATACCATATTCGATGAATTTCATAATCCGATCAGATATGCAGCAGTCATTACTGATATAAGCGCCAGTAAAAACTTTGAAGAGCAATTAAAAATTGCCAAAGAAGAGGCTGAAAAAGCAAACCGATCAAAAAGTACTTTCCTGGCGAACATTTCTCATGAAATTCGCACTCCTATGAATGCCGTCCTCGGTTTTAGCGACTTGCTTTATTCACGGATTCAGGATCCTGTGCTGAAGGGATATCTGAATTCCATAAAATCAAGCGGAAATACGCTCTTGAATTTGTTGAATGATATCCTGGACCTATCAAAAATAGAAGCAGAAAAAATGAGCATCAATCCTTCACCCATAAATCTTTATAGCGTATTTGATGAGATAAAACATATATTCTCACTCAAAGCACTTGAGAAAGGACTTGATTATTCATTTGATATTAATAAGAATATACCCCAGTTGGTGATGCTGGATGAATTGAGATTGAAACAAATATTATTGAATTTGGTTGATAACGCCGTAAAATTTACTGAAAAGGGAAATTTTAAAGTCGTCGTATCAAGAATTGATAAAGAGAATAATGCTGATAAATTGGATATCTCAATAGTTGTTGAAGATACAGGAATCGGGATTCCTGTACACCTGCAACAATCAATTTTTGAACCTTTCCGACAGCAGGATGATCAGGACAAAAAGAAATATCAAGGCACCGGTTTGGGGCTGGCAATTACCAAGGAATTGGTAGAACTCTTCAAGGGGGAAATACTACTGCAAAGCCAGGTAGATAAAGGAAGCAGATTTGAAATTACCTTGAAAGACATAGAAATATGCCCGCCCACTGAAGTATTACATCAAGACAATAATAAAAGTGCACTGTTTAAGCATCATGCATTAAAAGATAAAGTTATCGTTATTGTAGATGAGCAAAAATTTTATCGGGATTTGATCAAAAAGATTTTTCATCAATCAGAAAGCAATATCATTGAAGGCAAAAATCTGGAAAGTATTATCTCTGAATTGAATAGCAAAGCCGATTTACTTATCCTGGAATTACGAAATCCTAAATCAGTAATGCATGACCTGGAAATCATTAAAAATTATACAAACCTGCAAAATGTCCATAAAATAGGAATCAATAGCAATACAGATATAAATCAGGCCTATTCAACCGATTTCAATTCCATTTTATTACGTCCTGTTCAGCTACCGCATTTAATTGAAATTGTGGGTGCTTATTTTAACGTGACAAGTCCCGGTAACAGAGCGGACATCAAAAAAACACAAGTGCCTGGCGCCATCAACAAAGAAGCGCTAAGAAAAATAATTGATCTGCTAGAAAGCAATCATTACACATTATGGGAGTCATGTTTAAGGACATCGTCTTTTTCAGAAATTGAAACCTTTGCTCAAAATATGAAAAGTATAGGTTCGGAATATAACCTGGAGTCGATAAAAAGCTTTAGTGATGTATTGGTAATGCACGCAAAAAATTTCGATATTGACAATATGAACGAGGTGCTAATGTCGTATCCGTCAATTATCAATGAACTAAAAAACAGTCTATAAAACCCTTAAATGTGAGATCGGAAATAAAGCGTCAGAAAGTATTAATTGTTGATGATATAACAAAAAACATTCAACTTGTCGCCAATTTTTTAAAACAGGCAGGTTATGAAATTAATTTTGCCATTAGTGGCAAAACAGCACTAAAGCACATTGAAAAAGAAAAATTTGACCTTATCCTGCTGGACATTATGATGCCGGAAATGGATGGGTTTGAAGTGTGTAAAATATTAAAATCGAATGACGAGACAAAAGATATTCCAATCATATTCTTAACAGCCAAAACAGATATCGAGAGCATAACCAAGGCATTCAAATTGGGAGGAATAGATTATATAACCAAACCTTTTAATAAGGCAGAGTTGCTGGCACGTGTAACCACACACCTTAAATTACAGCTACAAAAAAGAAACCTAAAGGAACTAAATGCTACAAAAGACAAGTTTTTCTCGATCATCGCCCATGACTTAAAAAGCCCTTTAAACCATCTATTGGGACTGAGTGAAATTCTCCAAAAAGAACTTGAATCCGATCGTGCCACTGACATATTAGCACTTGCTAATCTTATAAACGAATCTGCTAAATCCGGCAGGTTACTGCTTGAAAACCTGTTGGAATGGTCAAGATCCCAAACAGGGTCAATGAATTTTTGTCCGGAAATTTTGAACTTGGAAAAGTTAACAAACGAAGTAATTCAACTCAATGAAAACAACGCCAAACAAAAAAATATTTCGTTAAAATCAACCATCAAAAGCGGGGTGAATGCTTATGCTGATGAAAATATGATAAAAACGATACTAAGAAATTTGATAAGCAATAGTATTAAATTTACCTTGGAAGGAGGTGAAATTATTTTGAAAGCCAGTAAAGCAAAAAATGTAGTGACGTATTCGGTCTCGGACAATGGTATAGGAATTAAACCTGAAGACATTAATAAGCTTTTTAAAATAGATGTTAATCCAAAATCTATTGGCCAAAGCAAAGAAAAAGGCACAGGGCTAGGTCTTATTCTTTGTAATGAGTTTATACAAAAAAATGGAGGCAAAATTTGGGTAGAGAGCAAATTCGGAGAAGGGAGTACATTTATTTTTAGTTTGCCTGCCAACAATTCTTAAACCTGTGATGATTACCTGAGGTGACACGGAGCAATGAATTTAAGTATTTTGGCCAATACATTTCAATTATAATTCCTTTCCTTAAATGCTTCTGCCCTGATTTTATGGTAGATCATAAATGCTGTCAGAAGGTAGCATTACCTTCGGCTAGCGCTGATCTCCTGAAGATATGTGAAAAGAGCCTAAGACAACCGTAGAAAAAAAGGAGAAAATCAATGCAGGAATAGAAACAATAATATTCGCTGAGTTGAGAATTTCTTTCTTCCCTACTTCACCAACCAATGTCAATATGTATGCACAGCAGGCATAACACCGTTATAGTGATGGATAAAAGTATTGTATATTCTTAATTTACAGTACGTTATGAGGCGAAATACATTTCTATTGCCCAATACGGATTATACGTACATGGCTGATTTTGCAGCTTCAATGATCCTTTTTACATTGGGTAATGATGCTTCGATCAATGTTGGGGCATATGCCAAGGGCACATCCATAGAATTTACTCTTGCAATAGGAGCATCTAAATAATCAAATGCATTTTTCTGTACATGATATGAAATGTCTGCAGAAATTGAAGCCATTGGCCATGCTTCTTCCACAATAACCAATCTATTGGTTTTCTTCACGGAATTCACAATAGTATCATAATCTAAAGGCCTCACTGTACGCAGGTCGATCACTTCGGCAGATATTCCCTCTTTTTCCAATTCAATAGCAGCCTGATCAACGAGTTTCATCATCTTTCCGAATGAAACTATGGTCACTTCATTTCCCTCTCTTGTTGTGTTGGCCACGCCAATCGGGAGTAGGTATTCATCTTCAGGAACCATCGCTCTATCGCCATACATCACCTCTGATTCCATAAAAATTACCGGATCATCATCACGGATAGCAGATTTTAATAATCCCTTGGCATCATACGGATTGGAGGGGACAATTACCTTTAAGCCGGGAACGTTTACATACCAGTTTTCAAAATTTTGAGAATGTTGAGCTGCTAATTGACCGGCATTTCCTGTTGGCCCTCTAAAGACCATTGGAGCAATAAATTGGCCTCCTGACATGGAATTAATTTTAGCAGCGCTGTTAATAATTTGATCTATGGCCACGAGAGAGAAATTAAAGGTCATAAATTCAATGATAGGCCTCAGGCCATTCATTGCGGCACCAACACCTAAGCCCGCAAAGCCCAATTCAGAAATTGGCGTATCGAGTACTCTTTCGGGTCCAAATTCATCCAGCATACCCTGGCTGGCTTTATATGCGCCATTATATTGAGCGACTTCTTCACCCATTAAAAACACTTTAGGGTCATGCCTCATCTCTTCGGACATGGCATCTCTTATAACCTCTCTGAATTGCTTTTCTACCATTACATTCATTTTTTTAGGAACGCAAAAATATGCATTAATACATATAACTAAAAGTATTCACTTTTGATTTAAAAAAAAACCCTCTCGATTGAGAGGGTTTCAAAATAATATTTGAGATTATTTTATTTTACGGCATCAACAAAATTGCTATCAGAAGCAAACTTTGCAAATTCAAGATCAACCGCAGCTTTTGATTTCAGCTCCGGATCACTATTTACCGCTTTCTTAACATTTTCTACAACATCACTTAATTTGCCCAATCGGGAAGAAGCGATTGCTGCACCATAATACGCCAAAGCATAATCACCGTCTTTATCAGAAAGCTCATCGAACGTAATGATTGCATTTTGATAATCCTTAGCAAGTACCTGTGCCAAACCTTTGTTAAACAGGTTATCTGCATTGTCAGCAGCATTTGATAATGACTTAACTGCATCGGAATAGTTTGCGGTCATAATTTCAATAGAGCCTTTGGTTCCGTTGAATCCATAAATAATTTTTGAAGGAGGATTCAATGCCACAGCATCAGAAAGTGAAGCATAAGCCTTTTCTACATTTCCCTGCATTAATTCAGCACTACCCACATTTCCTTTTGCATATGCACTGCTTTTCTTATTAAGGGAAATCTGGAATTGCGTTACAGATTTCTCAAGATTTGCGTTCATGTCACCATCGCCAACAACAGCCATATTTAAATACACAGCACCAAGGTTGTTGTGAGCTGCCCAGTTGTCATATGTTTTTACTGTAGCTTCATAGATAGCAGCTTTTTCCTGCAATGAAGGAGTAAGATATGCTGCATATGCCAACTCGCCATATGAAAGTGAATCTGCAGGAATCTTGCCTTCTGCAATTTGCTTGGCAAGTACTGAAATTTCTGCATCCGTTCTTTTTTCAACAACGGTCAAAATTTCGGTTTTTGCTGCTCTCAAATCTGGATAAACATCTTTGAATACTTTCTTATATGAAGGAAGCTTGTGAAGTGCATCTTCTTTGTCTTCAAATGAACCTGATCCGTTTACAATACTAAGGATTGCAGATTTTGCTGACTGATCAACGCCATCGTATTTCTCAAGGGCCTCTTTAAATTCAGTCCAATCTTCAATAACTGGCTTCAGAACAAACTTAATGGACTCTGCTGCTCCTTTATAATCGTAGCGGTCCATCATTTGATTGTAGTATTGCTCAATCTTTTCAGCCCTGTTTTTAGAAAGATCGCTGTTTATTCTTTCTGAACCTTCTGGAGAGTGAGTACCGGTAATGGTAACAGTTCTGGTTACATTTTTCTCAGCAATAAATGCCTGGAATAATTTGCCTCTGTCACTTCTTTTTTCAGAAGATCTCAAATCAGAACGTCCCTGCAAGAAATAAAAATTAACATTCGTTGGTTCCAATTCTTCATCCGGAGTCCAACCTTTGACTGTTTCATCTTTATAATCGTAGCTTACATAAGCTCCATAATATGCAGGCACCACCAATTTAGAGGTAGTGATTACACCTTTGGCGATCTCTAATTTTTCTGTAGGCTCGCTTTGTTTACCATTTTTGTCGTTAATTCCAATTCCGACAATTGTCAAAGACCCTTTTTCCATTTCAGAATTATATGGCATTTCAAATTTTTCTGAAACTCTGGGCTGTTGAGTATCCCGGTTAGGATATTCGTTTGCTACAAATTTTATAGCATCAAATTTTTCCGACTTGCCTGCATACTCATACGATGGTTCAACCGAATAAGTTAAATTGGGCTTTAACATTTTTACCGGCAATGCTGCCGATATTTCAAAATTCACCTTATCTGCATGAACTTCAAGAGGATCTGGATCTACTGTTAATTGCTGGTTCTTTGCCAAGTTCATCATTGTATTCATGGCACAACCATAAAAAGTCAGTACTCCCAACGTCAATAAGGCGTAAATAAACTTTCTCATCTGGATTTCTATTTTAATTAAAAGTTAGCTTTGCGCAAAAATATCTCTATATTTTGTTTATTCCAACATTACAAAAAGAAAAGATTTATTTTTACTGTGGAATAATATTAAGTATTTTTTTTACCATATTGCTTATTCTATGAAAAGAATTCAAAATTATCTGGAAACTCACTTATTTGGCGTATGCACCAAATTGGGTGATAAATTTGATATTCCCATCTCAAGCATAAGGAATATTTTCATATACGCCTCCTTTCTGACCTTTGGATCACCAGTCATCATATATCTTGGCCTGGCCTGGATAATGAATTTCAGGAAACATTTAAGGCGAAGAAGAAATATTTTATGGGATTAGGAAACCTTAAAATTTCAAATCACCAAATCTTCTTCTCCTTGCAATATGATATTGAAATAAAAGGAGCCTGGGGAATATTCCCATAAGATTTTTTATGGTTTTAGCCTGCGATTTTCTTTTTTTAAGAGTTTTGAGCAAATTTTTCCAAACATAGATATGAGCCTTAATGACCATAAATGAATCTTTTATGTCCCCGGATAATAAAAATTTTGTCACAGCGATATAATCAACCAGCCATCTAAATGGCAATTTCCAAAATAAACTTGCTGTTGGAAGGTTTTTAATAAGCAATAATAAACTGTTTCTGAAATTCAGATATGTTTTTCTTGGATTTGAATAGGCCAGGGTCCCGCCACCCACATGATATACTACGGATTCACCACAATAAAAAACTTTATACCCATCTAGCTTCATCCTCCAGCACAAATCAATTTCCTCCATATGGGCAAAAAAATCTTCATCAAAACCCCCATAAGATTTGAATAATTGTGCCCTCATAAAAATGCACGCACCCGTAGCCCAAAATATTTCACGGGTATCATTATATTGTCCGGCATCCGTTTCTATGGTATCAAAAATTCTTCCCCTGCAAAACGGATATCCGTATTTATCAATAAAACCTCCTGCCCCGCCGGCGTATTCAAATTTCTCCCTGACCTTAAAATCAAGTAGTTTGGGCTGAACAGCTGCTATTTTTTCATCCTCCTCAAATAGTTTAATTACCGGATCAATCCAATTTTTTGTTACCTCAACATCTGAATTGATGATGACAAAGAAATCACTATCCAATTGATCAAGCGCTCTATTGTATCCCCCGCAAAACCCATAATTTTCTGAAAGAACAATACGTCGTATATCTGGAAAGGAGTGCTCTAAAAAACGCACTGACCCATCGGAAGAATTATTGTCAGCAACAACAATTTCATGCCCTTTGGAATACTTAATAATTGAAGGCAAAAATTTTTCCAAAAAATCCCTGCCATTAAAATTCAGGATAACGATTGAAACGGTGACCATTAAAACATCTTACTAAGATCGAGACCAGGAATATTTGGCATCATGCCTTCAGTGGTTTTTTTAATTTCCTCGTTCGATTTCAATTCAACATTTTGCAAGGCATTGTTTATGGCTGCGACGACAAGGTCCTGAAGCATCTCCTTGTCCTGAGGAGTCATCAATGACTCTTCAATCATTACGGAAATCACCTTCTTTCTACCATTGACAATTGCTTTCACCATTCCTCCGCCCGACTCACCTTCTGCGGTAATTTTATCCAGGTTTTCCTGTGCTTCTTTAAGTTTGGTTTGCATCTCGCGCATTTTACCAAACATATTTGACATGTCCATTATTTATAAATTTATCTTATTAATACTATTTCTCCTGATTTAACAAAGGTAATTCCCATATCATCTGTAATGGTGGTATGGTGGATATAGGTTCCAAATGGAAGTGGGTTTCCATTTGCTGTCCCATCCCAACCTCTATCCACATCGATTGTTTGATAAACAAGCTCCCCCCACCTGGTATAGATTTTCATATCCACCGACACCACAAATCGACTTTCAAGTTTAAATATATCATTTAATCCATCACCATTTGGTGAGAAAGCATTTGGAAACGCTACTTTTGATCGATAAATAACTTCTAATATATTTGATTCCACATTTTCATTTGCTGCCTCATTTGGAATTGCCATTATTTTATACATAATAAATTGGTATATATTTGACCCTTGATCTTCCTGGTAACTTGTCGAGTGGCCAAGAGGAATGGATTCTATTAATTGCCCATTCTCATCATATTTTTCCAGTATATACCTGTTCACGCCCATTTCCCAGCCTTCATAATCCTGCCAAATTAATAATTCATCAAAGTCACTGGTCAATAAAACCGGGCTGGTCACGATGCTTTCGGCGGACAGATTACCACAGGCATCAAAATAGATTATTTTGTAGAAGTACCTGGTGCTTGAAGTGAATAATTCAGGATCCAGATATTCCGGGGCGGTCAAGGTATCCAATACATCAAAGGTTACTCCATCTGTCGATCTGGAAATAATATAGCCCTCAGCCAAAAAATTCTGAGGCTCTTCCCAAACCAAATTTATCTCCCGGCCAACCACTGTGGTAGAAATATTTTCGATCGGATCTGGGATGTCAGTGGATATGGCTGTAATGGAGTTGGTATCTGAAATGCTTAATAATCCGTTGTTCTCGTTCATGCGCACCTGGTATTGATAGGTAATACCACAGTTTACCTGATTGTCAATATATTGCTTTTGCCCTTGCGTATTAATATTGGAAATTAAGGATCCATCCCTGTCAATGGAATAATTTAAAAAATCTGTTGAGGTGGTTTCCCAGTCGATCACATTTTGTTGGTTCCCGCCAATAAGCTGAAGGTTAATGCTACAACCGATATTCGATTGTATCCTGTCGCCATCGCACGGATCGAAAGCGGTGATGCTTATACAATAGCTGTTGTCAGTTGTGTTCAGGCTTTCGAGGATATAACCAGAGGGGTTAGAAAGCAGATTAATGGTATCGAGTATGGAGAATGTCGCTTGATTTTGGGTTTTGATTTCAATCAAATAATTATTGTCAGGGGCAAGTGTATAATCAATAGAAATACTTCCAGAGCTGGCATCAGTGCTCAGTACCACAATTTGATCGATAGTTGCTGGCAGGATACTATTGGTCATGTTTAACCTCTTGGTGGTTGACAAACAATTCAGATTTGAAGAATCATAAACAGATTGGGCTCCATTTATCAAGCCTTTTACGGTAACATCAAAGGTGCTGACTACTCCATAATCATGAGTAATCAATGAAAAAGCAGGCGCAATTTCTTTGGCACCATCGTTCCAGTCGATTTCAAAAGCTTCATAAAGTGTGTCCTGAACCATGACTGAACCAAATGTACCTTTGCAATTAAACAAATAAAAATCAGGCGGATATTGATTGATAACTTCTACCACTACGGTATCCTGTCTGGGGTCGGCATTAGCTACGGTCTGGATGATGGTGTACAGTCCTGGTTGGCTATAAGTATGATATTCTGATGAATCCAGGGGACTTCCATCTCCCCAATTGTAATTGATGGCTTCTGTGCCTGAGGCGCCGGAAAGATCAGTCACCACCACAGTATATGGATCACAGCCAATTTCTGAATTCACCGTGAAGTTTGCACCATATTGCGCCATGACAATCGATGAGCCAAACATCAGAAGCACCATGGAAGAAAAAAAATATTTTAGCAATGGAGACAAACTTTGAATTACTTGATTGTTTATTAACGTGTTATGTCAAATTTAATTATTAATACTTTCTGCACAACTGGTTGTAACTATAATCGATCTAATTTGACAAAAAGTCAATAATTTCATGAAGCCCTAGCTGCTCTTGTTTGCCTGTATTCATATTTTTAAGCTGAAATTTTCCTTCTTTTATTTCGTTCTCCCCGATCATTAACACAAAAGGAACTCCTTTTTTGTTTGCATAGTTCATTTGCTTTTTAATTTTTACGGCATCAGGATACACTTCACTCTTTATGTTTGCAGCTCTCAGTTGGGCCAAAACTTTCAAGGATTCCTTAAATGAAACAGCATCGAAATTTAGCAATAATACTTTTGTGGAAGCTTCATATTCTTTGGGAAAAAGATTCAAATCCTCCATTACATCATAAATCCGGTCTACACCAAATGAAAAACCGACTCCTGAAACACCCTCCATACCAAAAACACCGGTGAGATTATCATACCGGCCACCACCGGTAATGCTACTTGTTATGGAAGAATTATTGGCTTTTACTTCCAATATAATACCCGTGTAGTAGCTCAAGCCACGTGCAAGCGTCAAATCCAATTTCACTTTTTGGTCATCTGCGCCGAAATCATGGAGATATCCAAAAACTTGTTTTAGCTCATCAATACCTTCTTTGCCTGTTTCTGAATCATATAAGAGGTCTTCCAATTGTTTCAGGACCTCACCGTTTGATCCTTTCATTTCAAAAACTGGCTCCAGCTTTTTGATGCCCTCTTGCGAAAAACCGTTATTTGATAGTTCTTCCTCAACTTTTTCCCTGCCAATTTTATCCAATTTATCAATAGCCACACAAAAAGCTGCTTCTTTTCCATGCTCTCCAATCAAATCCGTTATGGCAGTCAATAATTTTCTGTTATTTATTTTAAGGGTAAAATCGACTAAGCCGAGCATGTTCATGACTTCGTTAATCATTAAAATAATTTCTGATTCACAAACCAGGGAATTCGTCCCAACTACATCGGCATCGCACTGATAAAATTCACGATACCTCCCTTTTTGAGGCCGGTCAGCTCGCCATACTGGTTGTATTTGATACCTTTTGAAAGGAAAAGTAATGTCGTGTTGATTCATGACCACATACCTGGCAAAGGGTACTGTGAGGTCATAGCGAAGCCCCTTTTCAGCGATTTTATTTGTCAATTTTTTGCTGCCCCCTTGAAAATCATCTTCTCCGGTTTTAGATAAAAAATCTCCAGAGTTGAGTATTTTATATAATAATTTATCTCCCTCGTCTCCATATTTACCGGTAAGCACAGAGAGATTTTCCATTGCCGGGGTTTCCAAGGGCTGGAAGCCGAATTTTTCAAATACATTTCGAATTGTATTCAGAATAAACTGGCGTTTAAGCATTTTTTCCGGACTAAAATCTCTTGTACCTTTAGGAATCGAAGGTTTATTTACTTTCATCTATTTATAATTAATTGAAACAATGCCACTAACCGTTCAAAAAAATGCTCTTTCGAGGATCATTATTTGTCTAAGATATAGCTAGTTTCGTGAGTTAAAATTTGCGCAAAGCTAGTATGTGAATGGTTAATTAAAAACGATACATAAATAAATAGAATAAAATTTATGGATATAATTTTTTTTTGCATTACGGGTATTCAAGGAATATACAATTAAAATTTTTGCACACATCTTGCTCGTAAAAAAAAGAAATTCTATATTTGCGATCCGATTTTCGGAAACTGAAAAAATATTTAAATGATCATTATCAACATTAAGGAAAACGAATCTATTGAAAAGGCGCTAAAACGTTTTAAAAAGAAATTTGAAAGAACTGGGATTTTGAAAGAAATTAGAGGAAGAAATTTCTATGAGAAGCCATCCGTGACCAAAAGAGCACAAAAGATAAAAGCTGCATACAAAGAGAAGATGTATGCCAACGAAAATTATTAGATATATTTATTTTTTTTAATTCTTTTTCCTATGTTTAGTAAACTTGGCGAACCACCCCAAGTTTTACTAACATGACCGATATATTCCTGAAATATCTTCAGTACGAAAAACGATATAGCACCTACACTATAATTTCCTATCAAACCGATTTAGATCAACTACAAAAATTTCTGCAATCAAATTATCCTGATACATCAATTGACGATGTAAATCATGCCATTTTGAGATCCTGGATAATTTCGCTAGCTGAAATCGGCCTGAATGAAAATTCCATAAACAGAAAACTGGTCACCCTGAGATCTTTTTATAAGTTTCTATTGAAGAGGGGCTCCATAGAAAAAAGTCCTGTCACAAAGCTTTCTAATCTTAAAACAAAAAAAGGCCTTCCTAAGTTTGTACGTGAAGGGGATATGACCCTTATCCTGGATCATGATCTTTTTGAGGATGATTTTAAAGGGAAAAGAGATCATTTGATACTAGAAATACTTTACGGTACGGGCATCAGGCTTAGTGAATTGATTAATCTGAAGACAAAAAGCGTTGATGTTGTAAACAATTCTATCAAGGTATTGGGGAAGCGCAACAAAGAAAGAATAATTCCTACAACACAGAATTTATGTGCTTTAATAAAAAGCTATATTTCTATGAAAAATGAGGAGTTTAATGGTAACGTTATTGATTATCTTATCGTATCTAATAATGGAGAGAAGAGTTACCCGATGATGATAAATAGGATTGTGAAGAAGTATCTGCAAGGAGCCGCAGTTGATAAGAAAAGTCCACATACATTAAGACATACATATGCAACACATTTACTGGAAAGAGGGGCAGACTTAAATGCTGTCAAGGAACTTTTGGGGCATCAAAGCCTTGCTGCCACACAAGTTTATACGCACAATTCGCTTGGCAAATTAAAAAAAGTATTTGACCAGGCGCATCCTAAAGCTTAATTATTTTTCAATTAAAAAACGTGTATTATGAAGTTACAAGTGCATTCCATTCGATTTGACGCTGATGAAAAATTACTTTCGTTTATTCAGAAAAAAACAGATAAACTGGATAAATTTTTTGACAGGATAATTGATGCAGAAGTCTTTATGCGACTCGATAAGAATAACAACATGGAGAATAAAATAATTGAAATTAAATTGAATATTCCTAAGAATCAGCTGTTTGCCAAGGAACGCGCCAAATCATTTGAGGAGGCTTCGGATATGGCTGTAGAAGCCTTGAAAAAGCAAATCGTGAAACACAAAGAAAAAATCACCGCGCATTAATGTAAATAAAAAAAAAGGGACTTAATAGTCCCTTTTTTTTATAAAATATTTTGAATCTATATCCCAAAAGCTTCCTTCACGCGATCAATATAATCCAATTTTTCCCAGGTAAATGTCTCAACAGTTTTAGTTAAGGTTGTACCGTTTACCTTAAAGGTTAAATCAAGGACTTCAGGTTTTCTTCCCATATGACCATAT
>JAUUZS010000443.1 GCA_030589835.1 Cyclobacteriaceae bacterium | reverse complement strand
TGCACCGAAAAGTAGAACTGGCCATGGCCACCACAATGGATATATTGCCAACCATGGCACACCTCATTGACAGCAAATTGCCAACTGACCGAAAATTGGATGGGCATAATATTTGGGATTTAATGTCTGGTAAAAGTACTCAATCACCATATGAAATATTTTACTATTATCAATTGGAGCAATTGCAGGCTATACGGAAAGGAATGTGGAAGCTTCATCTTCCATTAGACAGTATGTATGGAAATTTCCACAGAGCCACAATCATCGATGGCAGGCCGTACGCATTATACCATCTTGAAAAAGACATTTCTGAAACAAATAATCTTGCAGACCAATATCCTGAAATTGTTGAAGAATTGTTAATTGAGGCAGAAGCGGCCCGTCAGGATTTGGGAGATATGGGCATCATAGGGAATGGGGTGAGACCCGCTGCTATTGTTGAAAACCCGATTGTACAGTTAATGAAATAATATTATGGCAGAGAAGAAAATATATGAAAATAAAGCACTTTTCCTGATCTATGGGATCATTAATACCATCCTGTTGATCTTTTTACTTGTGCTTCTTATCCTTATTTTCAATAATATTTATATTCTGAGCAGGATTGGTTTTGTGGCGTTCATCGGGTTTCATCTGCTTCTTTTATTTTTAATCAAAATGCATTATTTATGTATTTTTTATAATGAGGAGAAACATATGATCACATTTCACTATAGTAAACGATTTGGATGGAAATGGCAACAAAAGATAAGGACAGTAATGCTGCCGATGAAGCAATTTGACGGCTATAAAAACAGCAAGGATTCGATGGGATTAACCATGGTATCATTTTATAAACTCGAACAAAAAGAGCAATATGAAATGGGTCCTTTTCATATTGGAATGGTTTCAAAAAAAGAAAATCAATTATTGAAGGATATTTTTGGCAAATCGCTATGATTTTGGGCTATAAAATTCAATAAATATTCCCATTTCTAAAAAATAAAACCGAAATTTGAACATGCTCCGCAAAATATTGTCCTGGAGATAAATTCTATAATTTTTGAACTCACTAAATTGAATTATAATATGAAAGTAAAAATGAAAATTTCCGCAAACGTTTGTATGGCTTTTATAGCTATATTTTTAATGAGCGCCTCGGTAGGTGTAGCTGGCGATGATGGCTGGAAAAAGCTTTTTAATGAAAAAGATTTTACAGGATTTAAGCAACTCAATGGTACAGCTCCTTATACCGTGGTTGACGGCATGATGGTCGGAACTACAAAGCATGATACACCGAATAGCTTTATGGCTACAGAAAAAATGTATGGCGACTTCATATTGGAAGTCGATCTGTTGGTGGATCCAAGCATGAACAGTGGCATCCAGATCAGAAGCGAAAGCAAGGCTGATTATAGAGATGGAAGAGTTCATGGATATCAGGTAGAGATTGATCCCGCAGCACGGGCATGGGCCGGAGGTATTTATGATGAAGGACGAAGAGGATGGCTTTATCCACTCGATTTAAACCAAAGAGGAAGAACGGCTTTCAAAAATAATGAATGGAACCATTATCGCATCGAAGCGATTGGCAATTCGATTCGTACATGGGTCAACGGAATCGCTTGCGCCGACCTGATCGATGATATGACAACTGAAGGATTTATTGCTTTCCAGGTGCATAGCATAGGAAAAAAGTCAGAGCCCGGAAAACAGATCAAATGGAAAAATATCAGGATAAAGACTGAAAATCTTGTTAGAAGCCCATGGGAGGATATACATGTAGTTAATAATATCCCGAACAACTTGTCTCCACAAGAAAGGGCACAAGGATGGAGATTGCTTTTTGACGGAAAAACAACAAATGGCTGGAGAGGTGCGCACAAAGAAGCGTTTCCTAAAGGCGGATGGAAAGTTGAAAATGGCGAATTGATTGTGCTTTCGCAGGGCGGTGCAGAATCTCAGGGCGGTGGCGACATCGTAACGCTGGATGAGTATTCTACCTTCGAATTCCAAACAGATTTTATGATGACTGAAGGTGCAAATAGCGGCATCAAATATTTTATAACTGAAAATTACAGCTCTGGGAAATCAGCAATAGGACTTGAATTTCAGGTTTTGGATGACAAAAAACATCCCGATGCAAAAATGGGCACTACAGGAAACAGAACCATTGGTTCGCTTTATGATATGATCCCTGCCCAAACCACGAAAATTGTGAATAAAATTGGCGAGTGGAACCATGCCAGAATTATTGTTACAGGAACGCGGATAGATCAAGCGATAAAAGGAAACAAGCATGCCAATACTGAATTTGTTGGGGCACATGTAGAACATTGGCTTAACAGCAGAAAAGTGTTGGAATATGAACGTGGCACCCAGGCATTTCAGGCCATTGTATCAAGAAGTAAATACAGTAAATGGGAAGACTTTGGAGCGTGGCAATCCGGTCGTATCCTGCTTCAGGAGCATGGAAATGAAGTGCATTACCGAAGCATAAAGGTCAGAAAGATCGACTAGGCAAACATCAATCCTAAAAGTTTAAAATTAATCCCGGCTTTGTACCGGGATTTTTTTTGTCCTTGAACAGGGGACTATTATTTAATCAGACCCTAAAAGTTCTTCTCTGGCTTATTACCAATTTGACGAACAGTAAACTTATTAGGATATTTCCCATACTTTTTTCTTTTGAAACAGCTTTTTTGATTAACATTGTTTATGAAATGATTTGCTGTCCATGGGGAATAGTAAATTTGCCCAGGGTTTACCGGACTTTTATTTTGCAGTTGTCGATGTCAGGGATGTGGCCAAAGCGCACATCAATGCCGGATTAATGGAGAAAGCTAGTGGACGCCATATTTTGGTTGCTGGTACGAATAGGGCGACTGAAATAGCGGAAATTCTACAAGATAGGTATCATAAAAAGTATAAACTCGCGAAAGGTGTCGTTCCAAATTTCATGCTTTATTTGCTTGGCCCATTCATAGGGTTCTCCTGGAAATATCTGAAAAGAAACCATGTTATTGCCTTTAAATTTGATTATTCCTATTCAAAAACTGATCTTGGCATAGACTATCGATCTGTAAAAGAAACGTTCGGAGATCATGTGGAACAACTGGATAAAGATGGATTGATATAAATGAATACATATGAAATTAGCAGTTTATCTGTCAGGTGAAATTCATAGCAATTGGAGAACAGCGATCATCGATGGGTGTAAAGAAAAAGATTTACCCATTGATTTTTTATCTCCCGTTACCGTGCATGAAGCCAGCGATGATGTTGGCGCAACTATTCTTGGTGGTGAAGCTGAAAAATTTTGGCATGATCATAAGGCTGCCAAAATCAATGCCCTCAGAAGTAAAACGGGGATTCAAAAAGCCGATGTATTAATTATAAAATTTGGTGACAAATACCGTCAGTGGAATGCTGCATTTGATGCCGGGCAAGCTGCAGCTTTGGGAAAGCCCTATATCGTAATCCATCAGGAAGAACTAACCCATGCGCTAAAAGAAGTTGATGCCCAGGCTATGGCCGTTGCCAAAACAGCCGAACAAGTTGTTGATATCCTAAACTATGTTTCTACCCAAGAATAATTTATTATGGAAAGAATTAAAATTTTAAATGAAATACTTGAAGGAGGGATCATTGCCATATTGAGGGTTAAAGATTCCAGCAAGGTGATTCCTGCGGCCAAGTGTATTCTTGATGGTGGAATCCGGGCCATTGAAGTGACGATGAATACCCCAAATGCATTAGAATGTATTTCGGAGCTTTCAGAAATTGAGGGGATTATTCCCGGAGTAGGAACGGTTACAGATCCTGAAATGGCCACAGCGGCAATTCAGGCAGGGGCAGAATTTGTGGTGACACCCATCTCCAAAAAAGAAATTATTGAGGCCTGTCACAAATTAAACAAGCCCATATTTTCTGGGGCTTTTAGCCCGGGAGAGATTTATCAGGCATTTGAGTGGGGCGCAGATGTGATCAAGGTATTCCCTGCAGAAACACTTGGAATGAAATACATTAAGGCCGTTAAGGCTCCGTTCCCTCAAATTAAGCTGATGCCAACAGGAGGAGTTACGGCTGATAATATCGACAAGTGGTACGACATGGGCTCTTCTTGTGTAGGCGTAGGGGGTAGCTTTACCAATGCGGAAATTATTAGCAATGAAGAATGGGGAAGGCTAACCAAGATCGCCAGGGAGTTCACATCAAACATTGAGCATTATAAGGCAAACCGTAAAAAATAATATCATTCATAAAAAAAGGCCATAAGAATATGGCCTTTT
>JAUUZS010000391.1 GCA_030589835.1 Cyclobacteriaceae bacterium | reverse complement strand
CATAAGAGGCAAAGGTCACTATGTGGGTACATACCTTGCCCATGGAGCTTATGATGAAGAATGGTGGGGAGAAGGCGAGATTAAATTTTTTATGGATGGAGACGCTGAATTTCCGACAATATGTGGGACAGGCGAAGAAGACTACTTCTGTGGCTCCTATGGATATGATGAATATAAAGATGAAAATGATGTGATGCAGTATGCAGAATTCAGCACCCCGTACGCTGGGTTTCACTACTTCAAAGATAATCCTGAAGTATCGTACGAAACAAAAATTGGTCAATACCGCTGGCATATTCTCGACCCAATCCGTTTCGAAAAAGACCTGAAAGTAACGATCCAGAGCTTAGGCTGGCGCAGTGAGGGATATCTTCCACTTCAGGACGATTTGGCTTCCGTAGCCTATTGGTGCCAGCAGGAGCCACACAATGCATTCCCTGACCTCCCTTCACCGGAAAAGCTGTTCATCAAAAAAGAGAATCCTAACCCCATGAGATAGGAGGAATAAGGTTTGGTATAAAAAATCCAAATGACAATTGGCAAATGACAAACAATATTCAAAAAACAAAAAAATCAAACCGCATTAGCTGGTAGAACAAATTGGTTCAAAATAATTTTCTATATAAAACTTGATGTTTAGGCTATATATCTAAACAATCTGCTCTTTTATGCCCCTTTTTCAAATATGTGAAATGCATAAAATTTATGTATTGTTCAAGTTTGCATTTTGAATGTTGGTCATTACCTGTCTCGTCCGGTAGACGGGTTTGTTATTTGAATTTTGTGATTTGTCATTTTCATTAAGTTCAGGGTAGAACCTAAATTTTAAAAGCTTACAATTCCTGTAACTATTTAGTTTTCAATTGAAATACCCTGGAAATATTAAAGCCAAAGTGAATGTCACCATCAAAGAAATTTCCGCTAGTCTGAGTAATGTATGATTTTTCGATCATCGCCTGGGAATTGGCAAAAACAAGCTGGAACACATGACCTCCCGTCTCTATTTCCATTCCAAGGCCTAAGGGATTGTAATTGGCTTCTAAGGTATTGTTATTGAATTGATAAAAATATTCGAAAGTAATAGCCATGCGTTTGGAGATTTTATGCCGCCCACTGAATCCCAGAGCGAAAATATCATTGTGCTCATCCGGCGTCTTCACGAGATTATGATGTACAAGCATTGGGGCAAACTGCATGGACAATTTTGAATTGAATTTTCTGGCAAGCAAAAATTGATAGGTATAGGATGCTCGTGAAGAAAATTTCACTTCCTGATTCGGGTCAGTGGGTTTCAGGGTATTGATGGCCATACTGATGAATGCAGTACCCGTAAAAGGAAAGTTATTTGCTCCTTTAGTCTGCTGCAAAAACCTGTACTTTAAAAAACCATCGTAGGTTTTTTCATAACTACTTCTTCCTACTCCTATCGTAAAGTCATTGCTCATTGCATATTCTGTTCCGATGCGAATCCATGCATCATCAAGTCCCCAAAGGTTATATGCCCCGGAATTGAGTGTACCAAATCTGTGCATAAAGATTAAATCGAGTGTCCCACCGCCTCTTGTCTCAACGGAATGACCCGTAATAATTCTTGTACCCTTAAAAGTTGAAGTCACTTGTTCTGTGGCCTGCTTTGGCTCATCAAGTAAATCCATTAAATCATCTTGAGCAAAAAGAATAACCGGGCTTATTATCCAACATAATAGCAGTAAGGGTTTACTCAATTTTTTCATAATCAAAATTTATGGTGACCTCAATGATTTCAGCAATGTTGTAAAAGACTACTTTGGGGATTTTAATTTTATAATCTTTAAGCTGTATAAGGAATTTGGTTTCAATATTCAATGCACTATTTTCTATCTTAATCTTTCCTTCACATGAAAAATCTTTTTCAATTCCATGAATGGTCATTTTCCCCTGAGCCATGGCTCGCTGCCATGCTATTTTCTCAATATCATAACCTGAAATTACTCCTCTGAAGGATGCTTTCGGATATTTTTCCGATTCGAGATAATTTTCATTGAAATGCTCCTGCATCAATGATTTTTCAAAAATGAATGATTTGATGGGGATCGAAAATACAATTTCTCCAGTCGACACATTAATTGCACTTTGCCCGTCTTGATTATGGGCCTCGATATCCTCCATAGGCGCTTCGGAATAAAAATGAACTGCGGAGGTGACAGATTTGTATTTTTGTGCGTAGAGACTCACAGAAAAAGCAGCGAGGATCAATAGTATGAGAATATATTTTATGCTCCTATTTTTCATAGTTGCGCTTTGTTTATCAGTAATTGATTAATTATCCGGAGCTCCGGCATCTACCCAGCAAGCAATTTTGTCAATCTCTGATTGTTCGATGTGATTACCTGATCCCGGAGGAGGCATAGTACCATTAGAGGTCCTTGATTTTATGTTGCCGGCAAAAGACGAAATTTGCTCATAAGTTAGAAAAGCAGGTTGCTGCTGCCCAACTACATGACAACCGCTAATGGCGCAATTGGATTCAATAATTGGGGCGATTGAAAGTGAGAAGGAAGCACTTTCCCCTCCCGGCAAACATTCCTTTTTTCCATATAATTCCTCTGTATTGTCATAAGCACATGAACTTATCATACATAATATACCTAGCACAAAACTTCTAAAAGCAAATTTCATATTTAACAATATTTAGAATCATTTACCCTGCAGATATATAATCTTGTACTTTTACCCTTCATTTATCATCACATATAGCGGTTTCATCTTCTACCTAAATTGAGCGATTCAAAGAAGCGATAAGCACTAATTTATTGAGTTAAAAAGACGTACAAAAATACTCGAAAGACCTCTTGGGTATTCCTGCGTTTTTTGTAAACTTTTTATCCTCAATCTCTTAGCACTTCTCATCTCCCCTGAATCGCTCAGTTTAGGTTCTAATTGTCAGGAGCCCCCTGATCCACCCAATCGGCGATTAATTTTATATCAGCATCACTTAACCCTCCATTTGGAGGCATGGTTTTATTGGAGGTTCTACTTTTTATATTGCTTGCTTTGGCCTTCACATCATCATAAGTGGCCCATGAAGGTATATTCGCATTACTTCCATGACAATTTGAAATTTGGCAATTGGCATCGATAATTGGTCTGATCTGGTTTGCATAGAAAACTATAGCCATTTCCTCAACCGTTGCCATGGCAGTATTTATACAGTCATTTGCATCCTTTACCGTAACGGTATAGTCATTTGATTCAAGTCCAGAAAAAGTCCCGCTATTCTGAAATATAGCCCCATCAATACTATATTGAAATGGGCCATTTCCTCCTGTGGTACTAACAGTGATCTCTCCATTTTCCATACCTTCTATGCTGCCCGTAATATTATCGACATTGAGTACTGGACCGTTGAGACAGGGATCCGTTTCATCTCCCGCATCATCACAGGAATTTAATATGATTGACATGATCAATATCAGGCCAACTGATTTCAATAGATTTCTATTCATGGCTTTCAGTTTTAGTAGTTTACTATTGTAAAAATTTCTGCTTTCTTTTTAAGTAATCAATCTCGACTTTAAAATGTTTATTGTTCGATTTCCTGATTCGAGGCATTAACCCAGATAGGACACCGTTTCATTTCATACTCCTGAATCCCGATTTTTTATAAAACCCGCGAAAGAAGACTGATTTTCAACGACTTAATTTTAGGAACGTGCAATAATTCGCTAAAAAAAATGATGTATAGACTGTTTTGTGTAGAATGAAAACGATCTATAAAATAAGTACTAAAAGTACCCTGGGCGACACTTTGCCATCCTGTGGCCGAAGTGGGGTTCTTTTCAATGTTCTATTTCCAGGCTTCTTTTGTTAATGGTCAAAGATTTAGTTCTTATTGCCTTGGATTCTTATTTAATAATTAATATCATGAGTAATTATGGTGAATGACCAATCTGTAAAGGAAGGTTTAGCTTCTTTGGAGAGTAAGCTTGTGGATAGCATATTAGAAGAATCCGATTTGAAAATGTTTCAAAAAGGTACGGTATTGATCCGGGAGGGTCAATATTTAAAGCATCTTCCCGTGATTATCGATGGGATAGTAAAGGTTTACAGCCAATATGATGATAAAGAATTATTGCTCTATTACATCAAACCAAGGCAGAGCTGTATCATTTCCTTTGCTGCGGCAACCTATAATCAGCCGAGTAAAATTTTTGCTATCACGGAAGAAGAATCCAAAATACTGCTATTGCCAACAAATAAGGTAGAGGAATGGACTTCTCAATTTCCGCGTTTCAGCCAGTTATTTTTCGATTTGTACAACCTGCGCTACCTGGATTTGCTCGATACCATTAATCAGCTTGTTTTTCAGGCCCTGGATCAACGCATATTATCCTATTTAGTAGAAAAATCTGAAATGCTGGATTCAGGTATAATAAAAATAACGCATCGACTAATTGCCAATGATCTTGGAACAGCAAGAGAAGTAGTGAGCAGAGTGATTAAAAAGTTAGAAAAAGAGCAAAAAATCAGTCAGACTCCCGAGGGTATAAAAATTTTGGTATAGGTGACTGAAGTCACAAGTATTGGATTGATCGAATTTCTATTTTTGTTATAAATAAATAAAATGTATCACCAAAAAATTGTAGTCGTTATGAAAAATATGGGAGTCATTGATCGGATATTCAGAGTTGTGGTAGCCCTGACCATCGGAATATTGTATTTTACAGGTATCATTTCTGGTACTTTAGGAATAATT
>JAUUZS010000207.1 GCA_030589835.1 Cyclobacteriaceae bacterium | reverse complement strand
CAAGCGCCTTGCTCAGCATTGATTTTAGATTAATAGCTATTGCTTTCATAAAATTGGTATTCATTGAGTGATAAAAATAGTCATTGCAATATTGATAATTTTTAGTAAAAAACAGCAGGATTTATCTTCGATTAGCAAGCAGATCCCTGAATACCCACCTACCACGAGGCACGGAATCCGGGAATTATTGACTTATTATGTATTGCTTCCTGCTATTTCACCACACCTTCAATTCCAAATCCCCTTGCTCCAAATTATTAAATGGCCCGGCGGAATTATCCGTAACGGAACGTAATGCCCCAAAATAATCCTTATCTAATTTCAATGGTGTTCCGTCCGATTGTTCAAAAGGAAGATTCGGCACCTTTGCCTTACCCAATAATGCTGTAGAAATGATTTTTCCATAATGTTTGTAAAAGGCCTGATCCAAGGTCATGTGAACATAAACATTATCGCCTTTTTCAACGATCTTAAATCCAGGGTCATAGTCCAGGGATTCGGTTTTGTCTGACTCCTTACTATAAGAATGAGCTCCATTGTAATACACGTTATCATTAATATATATCGGAAGCGTCGCTTTTTCATAGTCTGCCAGACCGGGTTTATATTGGTCTTTTTTATCTGCTTTTTTACCCATCCCCACAATAATATTATTATAATATCGGTCATCACCAGTATAGATAATAGAAAGGCCGGCGACAGCCGTACTATGTGCAAAATGATAGGGCGTAAAGCGACTTGAGGTACCCCACATATGGATTCCTCCCCCGATCAGGTTGTGCACAAAGGCACCGCCCTGCGACTGTATTCTAAAACTATGCGGCGACAGCAGGATGTTATTGTCAACAAGGTAGGGGCCATGATTTACTTCCGAAAAGAAATCTTCTCTATCATTATTATAAAAGAGGTTGGAAGATACCCGTGTACCCTGGGTCATCCAATCGAGCCACAAACCGCGACCACAATCATGGATTCGGTTTTTCCTGATCGTAGCGTCAATCGCCGCATGAAACTTGATACCACCTATTTCTGCACCGTCAAATTGCCTCTTGGTCCAGATGTCATGAATATGATTGTTTTCAATAGTACTGAAAGCTGCCCCCATGCTGCCGCAAATACCAGTTTGCTCACAATCAAAAATCTCATTATTCCTGACGATATGTGAGCCGACATTTTCTTTGTTCCAGCCATGCTCCAGGGTTCTGAATGTGGTCTCAATATAATGAATCGAGCCATCAATACTCTTGTCATTCGACCACACATTATGGCCGGTACTGCGCTCCTTCCCCAGAGTAATCCCAGAACACTTTGAGTTACTGATCACATTGTTTTCTATAATCCAACCTTTATTCCAATGCGTGGCAATCATGCCAATCTGCTCAGCGGTGGGCGCTCCCCATTGTGTAGCCGCCTGACTGATATGAAAACCGGAAATCGTAATGTAATCAATCCCGGGTTTCTCAGGATAGATACAGGTTCTTCTCGCACTGATCTCCACCAATTCCTTATTCGGATCAAATTGCTGGAAATTGGCCCAAATGGTAGTGGTCTTTGCATTACTCTCACAATACCAGACATAAACAGATCTTTCCTTATCCTTTGTTCTGCGCCACGGTTTCGGGGCAAATACCAGCTCTTTTGTTTCCTTTTCAAAAAGGGATTTCCCATTCAGAAAAACTTCGCCAGTGTGATGAACCCTACCTTGTCGATTGAACCAATCTCCATAAATGGAATCCTGGTAGGGATTGTACTCTTTGAACAATTCATTTTGGATGGTAACCTTCCATACTCCATCTTTCAGGTTTTCCCATCCCGTAATAATTTCCGATCCTTTAATCTCCACTTTTTCGCCTGGAGCTGCACGAAAGACAATTCGTTTTTCATTACTCTCCCCTCCCCGTATTGGATTTACCCATTCACGGTAGGTACCTGCATGAACCGTAATTACATCACCCGGATAGGCAAATTGAACTGCTGCTGATATTGTTTTGAAAGGATTGTCTAAGGAACCGGTATTTGTATCACTTCCCTTGGTGGACACATGGTATTCTGTGGCTTGAATGCTGGTGCTAATCAGTATAGTTAACATCAAAAAAGCTATTGGTAGTTTTTTCATTTTTTGGGGATTTAATATGGTCTTAAAAATGCATCAAATATATTCATTTGCAAACAAAATGGATAGAATCCTGACAATTATAATCTTCACAGGTACTGTCTTTAAAAGCAAAATATTCTTTCTCCTTTCTGCTTTTACCTTTTATCTTTTAGCTCGTAACTCATAACTCATAACTATGCTCAATGAAACAGCACATCTTCTGGAATCTCTTCTTTCTCAAAGCCCGGGCCTTTCCAGCTTACCTGTAGCATATTTGATCCTCCCTCCTGGAAATACCCTGCTACAATCGGATAATATCCCGCCTTTAATCCTATGGATTTGCTTCGCTCAATAGCAGGATGCAAGCCATCATTGTCTATCAATATATGTTCAGCTAAATATAACTTGCCCCCATCATTTGTTTTCATATAAAACGTGTACAATCCATCTTCAGGGATTTTGATGTATCCTGAATAATCAAATCCGAAAAATCCTTCCTTTTCTTTTGGATCAATGGTGAATGTGGGTACCACACCGGATTTGTGCGGCTTCATATGCTCAAAATCCTTCACGACGCGAAACGTGCCTACATAATAATTGTACAGCAAGCCAGATGTGACTTTTCCCGGATTGGCGGGTTGACCCAATTTCGTTTTCCTGAATACCGAAGTTGCCGGCAAACTAGGCCGACCATCCACAAAAGCGCGCATATTTACCATTGTGGATTTTGTGATGATGAATGGTTCGGTATACCGTTTTGATTGCTGATCTGCTTCACTTTCATCCAGGGTATAATATATTTCAGCGCCTTTAGTATCGCAGGACATGGAAACGGAGGTTTCCTTCAAAAATAATTTTGATGGAGTGTTTACGTAAGGTGGCGTAACCACCGGTTCCAGTTCATATTTGTGTGGCAATCCCCCTTCGATCCCCCATTGTTCATTTGGCTCCGGCCCCATTTCTAACACTAGCTCTCCGCCTTTTACCAACTCCGAATGATAAAACCAAAATCGATTGAGTGGCTTGCCATTTAGCATAGCGGATTGAATGTATTTATTTTCTGCCGAGGTATTTTTAGCTTCAATCACAAATTGATTTCCCTCATAATAATTTTCATCCAGCTTGATGGTGATTTTTGAAAAAATCGGACTGCCAATTTCATAAACAGGTTCAGTAGAGGCGCCGCCATCCATCTCAAACAAACCGATGGAGCTCATGACATACCAACTTCCCATTTGTCCCTGGTCTTCATCGCCGGGAAATCCATCAACGGGGCCAGTTCCATAATAATATTCAAGAATCGCCCTTACCCACTTTTGGGTAAGCCAGGGTTTGCCGGAATAATTGAACAACCAGGCTGCCTGCATATTGGGCTGGTTGCTGTGATTTACAAATTGGCTGACGAAATTTGGTCTGGAATTTTCAAAGCCTTCGTTTAGCCGAGCGTTAAATTCATCCTTTCCCATGAGTTCAATCAAACCTGCCATATCGTGCGGAACAAACCAGGAATGCTGCCATGCATTTCCTTCCACATAATCCTTGCCCCCAAAACTATCCTCTTTGCCAATGGCTTTCACCACGGGTACAAACTCCTGGAACCAGGGTCCCCCGGTATGTTTTGGACGCATGTACCCACTTTCCTTATCGAATACATTTCTGTAGGATTGCGATCGATTCATGAAATAGGTATAATCTTCTGTTTTGCCTAAAGCCTTTGCCATCTGCGCCACACACCAATCGTCGTAGGCATATTCCAGCGTATTGGACACCGGACCTTCATCGGCAGGAACGAAGCCTTTTTCCATATAGGATTCAATATTTCTGTTTCCCACATAACCCCCGCACTCATGAGGTTGCGGCATCCTCATTTGTATCTCCTTCATGGCCTTGTAGGCTTTTTCGACATCAAAATCCCGGATACCTTTTTGATAAGCATTTACGATAAGCGGTATTTCGTGTGAAGCCACCATGATGGAAGAATACTCAATTCCTCCGGGGCCTTTTGACAGCCAGCCGCCACGATCATATATCTCCAATAAGGATGTCACCCACTTGTTGGCGATATCCGGATTCACCAGCGACCACAGTTGATTCAGGTTCCAAAAGGTATTCCAAAATGCGTCACATCCATAAACCGGCGAATCAGGATCATCCAATTGCACTACATTTTCACACATATCTACATACTTTCCATTCACATCACTGAAAATGGTCCGTGCTGAATAGGACCGATAATAATTCGTATAGAATTTAATTCGTTCTTTTTCGGTACCTCCTTCAATCGTTATTTTGCTCAAAAGATCATTCCAGGTTTTCCGGGCGTGTTGATGCGCTTTATCAAAATCCCATCCAAACTCCTTCATTTCTGTTTCCATATTGAGCCTTGCCTGATCCACACTCACATACGATATTCCAGTTTTCATGAGAATTTCCTCTCCTTCTTTGGTGGAGAAATTTAAAATCGCTCCCAAATCCATATCCTCGTTGATGGTTACTTCAGATACATCCTCATTCAAGTCTTGACCTTTCCACGCCCCCATGGAATTAAAAGGTTTACTGAATTGCGCCACGAAGTGCAGCTTATATTCATTCCATCCTTGTAACCTGTGTACATAGCCAGAAATCCCCGAATCACTTTCCTTTTTGATGGAGGCTGAAATAATTTCCGGCTGGCCTTCTTCGGGAACGTTGAGGTCGAAGATAATATGAGAATTATCGGATTCCGGAAAAGTATAGCGCTGGAATCCACCCCTGGTTGTCGCCGTTAATTCTGCCTTTATATTATAATCTTCAAGATCTACCGCATAATATCCGGGCGAAGCGATTTGCTTGTCTGGAGTTATCCGTGACCTGTACCCGGCATCCGGATCGTCTTTTGTTCCTGGATTAATTTTGATATCACCTGTAGTTGGCATCGTGAGGAAACTTCCCATCATCCATGAATGCACATGACCAAAGCCGGAAATGCTTTCAATTTCATATTCATACCCTGCGTCCATGGTCCAATCGTCAGTATTATCGGGACTGAGTTTTACCATACCAAACGGCATGCTTGGTCCTGGAAACAGCATCCATCGAGAACTGGATGTGCCCAGGAATGGGTCAACATAATCGACAGGATTTTTTTCTGTTTGTGTGCTACAGTTAGTTAAGAAAAATACAATGAGCATTAAGATCATTATATTGATCTTTTTAGGTATTGGGTTCATAATTCTATATTATATAATTGTACTCGTTCATGATATATCACTAATTATTTTTTTAAACCGCAAGTGAATTATTATGTCTCCTAAATAAATAGATAGCATAAATCTCAACGATAACAAAAGAAATGGTGTCCAGCCAAACCTCACTGGAGTTCCAATCCAGCAGGAATAAAGTGCCTGAGATAATATGATGCAAAGCAAAATTGAGATAATAAAATGGCAGCATAATAATCAGAACAATAAGACTTTTCTCGCGAAATGATTTTTGGGCGAAAGCTTTCCCTATTTTACCCTGAGTATAGAGCCAGTAAAAGAACAGACCAATGACGCTAACAATAAGCTTAACTGTAGGTGTATCGGGTTTATAAACGACACCTGCAGCCAAAAATGCTTTACGTATTCCGCCTTCAAGGCTTTCAGCAATACCGTGGAAAAACAACAGATACAAAGCAACACTATAAACAACAAATTTCCCAAAAGAATTCCAGTCCGAAACTTCCAGTCCTGTTGGGATATCCGTTTCAGCTAATTCATCGTCTGAAAAGCGTCCGTAAAACCAAAATATCAGCCCACCAAAAATAAATCCAGTAAAATATTCCCATAAGCCCCAGGCAACGGATCCTCCTATTCCTTCTATTAATACTGATAGTGGTCGCCAGACATCTGCAATTGAGAGAGAGAAAGCAAATATGAGCATAGCGATGAGTGCATATTTAAAAAACTTTTTATCTACTTTGATATAGCGGATGTAAAGCAAAACAGGAATTATCGCCATTGCAGTGGACATATTTCCACGCATAGACCCATAACTTCGGTCCGATATCCCGGTAAGATAAATCTCATTATAATATGTAGGAGCTAAATAAGGAATGAGAAATTCAGCTAAAAAACCTGCTACAAATTGCGTAACCACAAATAGTATTATAACTATAAATACATCCTTTAAGGTGTATTTTTGTTTTGTGAAAAAATACCCGCCAAACAGAAGCGAAGGTATGCCAAACCAGGAAATACCAACAATAAACAGCCAAAAATAACCCGTCCACCATGGCACAGCAATATCGACATTTGGCGGAAGGTATCCGGGAACAACACCCGGGATTCCCGCCTGTGGGACAAACGTGCCCCATCCTGCCCGCATGAGAACAATAAAAAAAACAACTAAACTAAAATCCAATATATTGAATTTCTTTCGTGGACTATAATTGATCGACAGGAAAAGAAGGAAAATGATAGCTACAACTGAAGGATCTGAAGTACCCGAACCCCGAATTTGCCATGCAAAACCAAGTAGTAAAGCGGCCATTATAATCGTTAGGATTCGATTTTCTTTCGGGTTAAAACTAATTTTCTCTAAAGTATCAGCCATAATTTTCACTTTCTTATCTCTTAGTCCTTTTTGGTTTTATAAAAATAAAATAAATCAATATCCCTGAGTAGATCAAAAAGCTAAAACCTATATAAAATAACAAGGTGCTATACTCCTCATACAGCTCGCTATATCCTTTAACTGCAGCAATGTTTGAATTGTATTTAGTTCCTAATAAGATTAAAAATACTGAACCTGCAATTCCAGCCAAAACAATGACCTTATTTAATTTTCCTTTCGCTCTTTCCCTGACCAAACTAAAAATTACCAACCAAAATATCCACGAAAGAACTTGGTAGATGTTTAAGGTTCTTAAATAATTAAACACAAGTATTATCGGGCTAAAAGCTAAATTTTCTTCACTGTAATAAGGACGGTCCTTATACAAAAGAACCTTTACTTTTTCCTGTTCCCGATTGCGAAGTATCTTTATAATTTCTTCTTCCTTTTCGAGATCATTCAAATTCTTCCAATTTGGAATTTCAAAGGCATTCCAAGTGGAGCAAGACCTTCCATATCCGTGAAAATCCAATCCTCCAACCATAATCAGATTGTTTGAAATACAAAAAGCTTTTATTTTCTCATAAAGTGACCTGTCATAATAAAGTTCTTTACCAACATTTTCAATTTCATAACCGTCAACATT
>JAUUZS010000072.1 GCA_030589835.1 Cyclobacteriaceae bacterium | reverse complement strand
TATTTTCCTGATGTCAAGTTCATGTTAGCTGATTCTATTGGCAAAAAAATCATGGTGGTCAATGAGGCGATAAATATGTTGAACCTCCAGAATGCTCAAGGGATTCAGATCAGGGCAGAAGATGTAACTAAGCAATTCGACGTGGTCGTGAGTCGCGCCGTTACCAATCTTCCAACATTTGTCTCATGGGTATCGAAGAAAATTAAGAAAGGGAAATCCTCGGGATTTAACAATGGCATCATTTACATAAAAGGAGGAGAACTTGAAGAAGAATTAAGCCAGGTTTCATGGCCGGCTGAGATTTATGAAATCCCCACTTTATTTAAAGAAGATTTTTTTGAGACAAAGAAGTTGGTGCATTTGATAAAGCGGTAAGTTTATTACTCTAAGCATAAATCATGTTTCTGTAAGCTTTCCTGAACATGATGAATTGTGAATAGGAGTTATAATTTTTATTTGAATGTCTTATGAGCAAATGATCGCTTTCTTTTCCTAAAATATTTACACAATAATTCACCGGAAATCCATCATATTTCCATAATTTAAAATTCTCATTTCGGTTCAAGTGCTGCGATACTTTAACCGGACATTGATAATTTTCTGATCTACAATTATGTACCTGATTTTTGATACGGAAACCACAGGGTTACCAAAGAATAGACAAGCACCACTTACCGATTTTGAAAATTGGCCACGGGTTGTTCAAATTGCCTGGCAGCTTCATGATCAATCCGGAAAATTGCTTTCCAATAAAAATATCATTGTAAAGCCTGAAGGGTTCACCATACCTTTTAATGCGGAAAAAGTCCACGGAATATCTACCCAAAGAGCCCTTGATGAAGGGATTCCCCTTGCTGATTGCCTTGATCAATTGACAGAAGACCTGAATAAGGCAGACCTGATCATTGGTCATAACATCATTGATTTTGACGTCAAGGTTGTTGGTTCTGAATATTTGAGAATCGGCAAAGAAAATGCAATTGCGACAAAGGAAGCATTGGATACCCAATTGGCTTCTACGCAATTTTGCGCTATTCCCGGTGGTCGTGGAGGAAAGTTTAAGTGGCCATCGCTCCTGGAATTGCATAAAAAACTTTTTGGGGAAGGTTTTGGAGATGCACATGATGCAGCGTATGATGTAGCCGCCAATGCCAAATGTTATTTTGGCTTGCTTTCGCATAAGGTTGTCAAACCCGTTGATGATACACCTCTTGATGGGATTGTTTACGAAGAACCAAAACTGAGTGCCGCCAATTTTGTCAAAAAAAAGACATCGAATGTAAAATTCGTTGATTCTGAAGTGGCACACCGCGAAGTGACCACCCCTTTTTGCCATCTTCATTTGCACACACAATATTCAGTACTCCAGGCAACGCCTGATATCAAAGGCATTATCCGTAAGGCAAAGGAATATAATATGCCGGCGGTGGCAATGACAGATCTAGGCAATATGTATGGGGCATTTAAATTTGTTCGGGAAGCATTGGCACATGATGTCAAGCCAATTCTGGGTTGTGAATTTTTTGTCGCCGAAGAGCGCTTGAAATTAAAGTTTACCAAAGACAATCCCGATAAAAGATTTAACCAGGTATTGCTGGCAAAGAATAAAGAAGGCTACCTCAATTTGGCAAAACTGAGTTCTTACGGATATACAGAAGGCCTATATGGTTTATACCCTAGAATTGATAGAGAGCTCATTCAGCAATATTCAGAAAACGTCATGGCGCTCTCCGGTGGACTGAATGGAGAAATTCCCAACCTGATCTTGAATGTGGGCGAACACCAGGCCGAAGATGCCGTAAAATGGTGGGTACAGGTATTCGGTGAGGATTTCTACATCGAATTACTTCGGCATGGATTGGAAGAAAACAACAGGGTAAATGAGGTATTGCTCCGGTTTGCCGAAAAATACGATGTGAAGATTATCGCTTCCAATGACGTCTTTTACCTTGATCAAGGCGATTCCAAACCACATGATATTTTATTATGTGTTAAAGAAAACGAATTACAGTCTACACCAATAGGAAGAGGCCGCGGATTCAGGTTTGGCTTTCCTAATGAAGAATTCTATTTCAAATCGCAGGAGGAAATGAAAGAACTTTTTAAAGACCTCCCTGAATCTATTGAAAATATAAATGAGATTGTAAACAAAGTTGACTCATTCTCATTGGAGCGTGAAGTTCTGCTGCCGGCTTTTGATATACCTGATGGATATGAAACGGAAGACAATTATTTAAAGTATCTGACTTATGAGGGTGCTAAAAAGCGATATGGTGAAATTAGCCCTGAAATAAAAGAAAGGCTTGATTTTGAATTGGAGACCATTAAAAACACGGGGTATCCCGGCTATTTCCTGATCGTTCAGGATTTCACCACAGAGGCAAGAAGGATCGGCGTAGCGGTAGGGCCAGGCAGGGGCTCTGCAGCAGGTTCTGCGGTAGCATATAGTATAGGCATTACAAATGTCGACCCGATAGCATATGATTTGCTGTTTGAGCGGTTTCTGAATCCTGACAGGGTGTCACTTCCCGATATTGACATTGATTTTGATGATGAGGGTCGTGGAAAAATCATCGATTATGTGGTGGAGAAATATGGTCAGAACCAGGTAGCACAGATTATCACCTATGGCACAATGGCTGCAAAATCCTCGATCAGGGATGCAGCAAGGGTAATGGAATTGCCACTGTCAGAGGCCAACAGTTTGGCCAAGCTGGTTCCTGAACGACCGGGGACTACCTTGAAAAAGGCATTTAAGGAAGTTCCTGAGTTAGATGCTGTTTTAAAAAGTCAAACCAAGGCGGGAGAGGTGCTAAGGCAGGCAAAAGTGCTTGAGGGGTCTGTTCGAAATACAGGAACGCATGCTTGTGGCGTCATAATCACACCAGATGATATCACCAAATTTATTCCTGTTTGTGTTTCAAAAGATGCTGAGCTGTATGTGACTCAGTTTGATAATAGCGTGGTGGAAAACGCCGGCATGCTCAAGATGGACTTTCTGGGTTTAAAGACCCTATCCGTCATTAAAACGGCGCTGGTAAATATTGAAAAGAGACATGATATAAAAATAGATATCGATGCTATTCCCCTGGATGATGACAAGACTTTTGAATTGTATCAGAAAGGGCATACGAACGGCACTTTTCAGTTTGAAAGCGCGGGGATGCAAAAACATCTCCGGGCGCTCAAACCGGATAAGTTTGAAGATCTTATTGCCATGAATGCCTTGTACAGGCCGGGGCCTATGGAATATATCCCTGATTTCATTAAAAGAAAGCATGGCGAGCAGGAGATCACCTATGATATCGCCGCCATGGAGGATAACCTTGCCGAAACATATGGGATTACGGTATATCAGGAGCAGGTGATGTTGCTTTCGCAAAAATTGGCGAATTTCACCAAAGGTGACGCCGATGTGCTTCGAAAAGCAATGGGAAAGAAAATCTTTGCCTTGCTGGAGAAACTAAAGCCAAAGTTCCTTGATGGGTGCAAAGAAAACGGTCATGATATAACCGTTGCAGAAAAGGTGTGGAAAGACTGGGAAGCTTTTGCCGCATACGCATTCAATAAATCCCACTCCACGTGTTATTCGATTGTTGCCTACCAAACTGCTTATCTGAAAGCGCATTATCCCGCCGAATACATGGCGTCGGTGCTAACGCACAATCAAAACCAAATAGAAAAAGTAACCTTCTTTATGGAAGAATGCCGTCACCAGGGAATAAAGGTGTTGGGGCCGAATATCAATGAATCAGGGATCAACTTTGAGGTGAACAAGGAAGGTGAAATCCGATTTGGGATGGGAGCCATAAAAGGCGCCGGGGAAGCGGCTGTACAAGCTATAATACAGGAAAGGGATGTCGATGCCTATCGCGATATATTTGATTTTGCAAAAAGGGTCAATCTGCGTGCGGTAAATAAAAAGACCTTTGAATGCCTGGCCATGTCCGGGGCTTTCGATTGCTTCAAAACGTATCATCGAAGGCAGTTTTTGTTTGAACCACCAAAAGATAAAGGGATGAATCTCATTGAAAAGGTCATTCGATTTGGAAATATGGAACAAGCCGAAAAAAATTCTTCACAACAGAGTTTATTCGGAGGTGAGGGAGGATTAGAAATTCCATTGCCAAAGTTGCCGGATTGCGAACCCTACGGGGAGTTGGAGAAACTGAGAATTGAAAAGGAAGTCGTAGGATTTTATATTTCCGGACATCCTTTGGCTCAGTTTAAATTTGAAATCGAATCATTTGCAAAAAGTAAATTCTCTGATTTACAAAACCTGGAAGATAGAATAGGGACAGAATTTAACCTAGCAGGTATTGTTACAGATGTAACTCATCGTGTAACCAAGAAAGGAAAACCATTTGGAATACTCACAGTGGAAGGATACGAGGACGGTCATACATTTTACCTTTTCTCTGATTATGATGATGGAAAAAATTTTAAGAACTTCATGGTGATTGGAAGGTTTTTGTATATCAAAGGTAAAGTAATCACAAAGCAGTGGGGAGATCAAAGGCCAGAATTTAAGATTTCAAACATTGAGGACTTAAGTGATATTAGAGAAAAATATAGCAAATCCGTTTTAATAAACATTAAACCTATTTCGGTGAGTGAGCAGATCATTAATCAAATAGAGGGAATAGTTGCTCAGCATCCGGGAAAATGTTCCTTTAAAATAAATCTGATAGAAGAAAGTGAAAATATTTCTGTGGAATTGTTGTCAAGGAAGTTTTTAGTAAGCCCGAATGATGAACTTTTGAAAGCTTTAGAAAATATACCTGAGATTCAATGCAAAGTCAGCACTTAAACAAAACACACTTATTAATAGTTAATTTGGTTCTTTTGCAAATGCCAATTTGTCCATGTTGTCAGCTAAATGATCCTACTTATTGTCGGATCAAGAACATTATTAGATAACTTTTGTGACAATACGACCTGAAATTCGTTTTAGTATTATATTTGCGAAAAAGGAATGTACTGAAATCAAATAAATAATATTATGGGAAAAACAATTGAAATTACAGATTCAAATTATAATGAAATATTGGCCTCTGATCAGCCTGTGCTTGTTGACTTTTGGGCAGAATGGTGCGGGCCATGTAAGATGATTGGTCCAATTGTGGAGCAGTTAGCAGGAGAATATGAAGGAAAAGCAGTTATAGGAAAAGTTGATGTAGATGCAAATCCTGAAATTTCAGTAAAATATGGAATCAGAAGTATTCCTACATTACTGATCTTCAAAAACAATGAAATCGTGGACAAGCAAATTGGCGCTGTGCCAAAAGCAGTATTGGCTAAGAAACTTGAAGCTCAAGTTAATTAGTGCCTGTCAATAAAGTCAGAGTTTTTTCAGAATGTTCGAGATCAAGGCTTGCACAGTTTCTGAAAAACGGAGTTTACGTATGTAAATGAGTTTTTTAGAAACCAGCGTAACGCAGAGATCGGACATTATGGACAGACTCTAATTAATAGAACTTAGCAGTCTGTTGTTTGACTTTCAAGTGGCTTAACATCTCCTTGACGATGTCATCGAGATGGTAGGCCACTTTCCATTTCCAGTCATTTCTGGCCACTGAATCATCAATACTATTTGGCCACGATCCGGCAATTTTTTCTCTGAAATCAGGTTGATATCTTATCTCAAAATTGGGAAATGATTTTCTGATGCTCTCTGTTATTTCTTCCGGGGTAAAGCTTACGCCGGCCAGGTTGTAACTGGTATTTACGCTCAATTTTTTTCTGTCGGCCTCCATCAATTCTATTGTTGCACGTACAGCGTCTGGCATAAACATCATGGGCAGCATGGACTTTGCATCCAAAGGACAGGTAAAGGTGCCTGTATCTATTGCCCCATGAAAAATCTCAACGGCATAATCGGTAGTGCCACCACCCGGTAATGATTTGTGCCCTATTAGCCCGGGATATCTGAGACTCCGTATGTCCATATTATATTTTTCACTGTAATACGCACACAATTTTTCTCCGGCAACCTTGGTCACGCCATATATCGTGTTGGGGTTCATGATGGTATTTTGCGGAGTATTGGTTTTCGGGGTATCAGAACCAAATACGGCAATGGAGCTCGGCCAATAAACTTTATTGATGTTATAGTCTTTCGCTACATCCAACACATTTAGCAGGCCATCCATATTGATTTTCCAGGCGAGATTGGGGGTTTTTTCAGCATTAGCAGATAAGATTGCTGCCAAATGATAAATCTGGGTAATCTTGTATTTTTCCGTTATCCGGATTAAAGCTTTTTTGTCAAGCACGTCAAGAATAGAAAACCCATCTTGCAATTTTTCATTGAGTGGAGGGTGAATATCTGTATAAACAACATTATCAATTCCAAACTTAAGCTGCAATCCGGCAACCAATTCCGTTCCTAATTGACCCAATGCACCAGTGACTAAAATCCTTTCCATATGATGGTATTCTACTAATAAAGACTCAGGTTTGCGATAAATTGTTTCGCTTATTTGCGATGCGTAAAAATAACTATAATTCTCGAAATTATATAAATATGTTAATAAATCTATATTACAATGAAATAAATACAACAAAAAGGCATATATTCGGGCTCTATCATAATTTGATCAAAGAATATTCATTGGCAAATTTTGAATTCTTAAGAAAGAAATACTTTAAAATTTGAAATTTGAAAAAGATATTTTTGCCTTCAGTGAGTATAGTAGAATATCTGTTTTTTTCATTAAACTGAATTTATCATGTACGATACCCTTAAACCGGAGCTTCAAAAAGAGCTTGAAAATATTAAGCAAGCAGGACTGTTTAAACATGAGCGCGTAATCACAACCCCTCAGGGGGCGGATATTGAAACCGAAGATGGCAGAAAAGTGATAAATTTTTGTGCCAACAACTACCTGGGACTTTCTGCACATCCAAAAGTAATTGAAGCGGCAAAGGCAGCCATTGATAGTCATGGTTTTGGGATGTCTTCCGTACGATTTATTTGTGGTACCCAGGACATTCATAAACATCTTGAAAAGAAAATATCCGAATTTCTTCATACCGAAGATACCATTTTATATGCGGCGGCTTTTGATGCAAATGGAGGGGTTTTTGAACCTCTTTTGGGAGCAGATAGCGCCATCATATCCGATGAATTAAATCATGCATCGATCATTGACGGGGTACGGCTTTGCAAGGCACAAAGATTCAGGTATAAAAACAATGATATGGCTGACTTGGAGGAAAAACTAAAAGAAGCCTCCAGATTAAAACACAGAATGATCGTAACTGACGGAGTTTTTTCTATGGATGGCACCATAGCTCAATTGGATAAGATTTGTGATTTGGCAGATCAATACAAGGCACTCGTAATGACAGACGAATGCCATGCGACCGGATTTATAGGAAAAACCGGAAGGGGAGTTCCCGAGTATCGTGGAGTAATGGATCGAATTGATATCATCACAGGAACATTGGGAAAAGCGCTTGGCGGCGCTTCCGGGGGATTTACTACTGGGAAAAAAGAAATTATTGCAATGCTACGCCAACGCTCCAGACCATATTTATTTTCCAATACCCTGGCTCCTGCCATCACAGGCGCTTCGATAGCAGTTATTGACCTGTTGAGTTCTACTACAGCCCTGAGGGACAAGCTGGAAGAAAACACCAAATATTTTAGGGAAAAGATGACAGAGGCAGGATTTGACATCAAGCCGGGAGAACATCCAATTGTGCCTATCATGCTTTATGAGGCCACACTTTCTCAACAATTTGCTGAAAAATTGCTCGATAAAGGAATCTATGTGATAGGTTTTTATTTTCCTGTAGTTCCCAAAGAAAAAGCCAGGATCAGAGTTCAGGTATCTGCGGTGCATGAAAAAGCACATCTGGATAAAGCCATCAAGGCCTTTGTAGAAGTGGGCAGGGAGCTTGGGGTGTTGAAGTAATGAGTCCGGTCTAAAAACCAAGAAAATCAATTTTCACGCAAAGACGCTAAGTCGCAAAGTGTTAAGATGTAGTATATTATATCTTTGCGTCTTCGCGACTTTGCGAGATTATTCGCTTTTTAGACTAAACTCAGTAATATTATGTGTACTTTTTCCCGAGTAGAGGCTAATTTCAGTCTCTGCTAAGAAAATTACATTCACAAATGTATATTTGACACCTGAATCTACCTCACTTTTTATGAATAAAGAGCAAAAAGCCATTGAATCAAAACGTATAGATGTCTACGCTACAAAATCTGAAAAAACTGGATTAGCAGGTTTTTTAGAAACAATTTTCCGGAAATTCCGAACAGTCACTTTTGTGATCGCGCTCACATTTTTGTACATGCTCGTTATACTGGCAATGGGAATTTCAGTTACACCCGGGGTATATTTATTCAATATTATTCAAGAGTCTACCTCGGATTGGCCACAATTTTTCCATTACCTGTCCATTGGCTGTTCGATAGTTTTTGGCTATTTCTTATATGGGTTTTCAATGATTTTTGTAATTCCTTTGTTTAATTTCCTGATGCCTTTTAGAATGAAACCGTTTCGGGGAAGTTATTTCTCCCTTGCCATTGTACCCTGGTATTTTCACAATGCATTCCTTTATGTGGTGCGCTTTACATTTTTAGAATTTTTCACCCCAACACCCTTGAATATCCTTTTTTTTAGAATGATGGGAATGAAAATTGGCAAACATGTTCATATCAATACCACTAATATTTCTGATGCGGCGATAATAGAAATTGGCGACAGGGTAACAATTGGAGGATCGGCCACCATTTTTGCCCATTATGCTTCTAACGGATATTTGGTCGTAGAGCCGGTTATAATCAAAACCGGAGCCTCCATAGGAATTAAATCAACGGTGATGGGAGACGTGGAAATCGGTGAGGAAGCAATGATTGCCCCCCACGAAGTTGTTATGCCGAGATCAAGGATTACAGCGGACAAAAAGTAAAAATCATAACATGATACATCTTATGATTTTACTGCCTTTTTACATCTAGGATAAGCTCGAATATTTTCTCCACTACGGGGATGACTGTTTTGGTAGCTTCACTTTTATTTGTCAACAGCTTTTCAGAATTTACCTTTAGTCTAAGGTTGTTGATCCGGTTATAATTGATAAGGGTGACATTGAGATAAAAGCTCAATTTCTTAAAAATCTCCTCATCCGAGCAATTTTCCGGTTTGTTTAAGCGATGCTTTTTAATAAAATAAAAAAGATCTAACGTTTCTTCCATAGGATTTTCGCAATCCTGATTGATTACATTAAATGCCTCATTCAGGGTGTCAATGCCAATACGGTTAACTGTGTCGAGCAATTCTTTTTGTTTTAAGGCATCAAATTCTTTTTCCAGCAAGCTGCAGATGCAAAGATATTGATCGACTTGCTTTTTGTATGTAGCATGGTTGTAGGCCAACAACAGGAAATGCAAGGCATCGAATTGCATCAGGAAATGTGTTACATCGTCACAGGACTTTTGCTTACCAATTTTTTTATAAAGTTCGGTGGCTTTTTCAACTTCCTCCTTTACTTCCTTTTGTTGCCACCAGATGACAGGGTTTTTCCGCTTTAGTAGAGTAGGAAGTTGCATAAGGAAATTGAAGGTTTAACAGACAATTTAAACGTAAGAATACTAAACATGTTGTGCTTTAGATTCAATAAAAAATCATGAAAACATCAATTCAAAATCACAGGAAATCTGGTGCAATTGAAATAATGTATTACAATTTTAGTTTCTCTCCGTTTATCACGGGATAATTACGACTGTTGTTGTTTATTACCATTAATATAAGATTATATCTTGAGCGTAACCTTGATACACCAAATTGCATCTGTATTATAGAACTCAAAATATTTTTTACCATGCTCAGGAACTATTTCAAAATTGGTTTTAGAAACATACTAAAACACAAGTTTTATTCTTCCATTAATATTGTAGGACTTACCATCGGCATTACAGCCTCGTTATTTATCAGTTTGTACTTGCTGGATGAATTGAATTATGACCAATTCCACACCAAAATAGACCAAATGTACCGGGTAGGCCTTCATGGCAAACTCGGAGGACAAGACCTTATGGTGACCTCCACTTGTCCACCTCTGGCACATACCATGGTGGATGAAATACCTGAAGTGGAAGACGCCACAAGGATCATGACCCGCAATGATTTTGTGATCAAGTATGAAGATATGATGTTTACGGAAGACGATATCTTTTTTGCTGATTCCAATTTCTTCAGCTTTTTTACATTCGAATTGCTCCAGGGAGATCCTAAAACAGCACTCATAGAACCCAATTCCATGGTCATGACGGAAACTGTTGCCGAAAAGTATTTTGGCAATGAAGAGGCTTTGGGTAAGTTGGTTACTGTTGGGACTGACGAGACCTACAAAATAACCGGTGTGGTGGCCGATCCGCCATCCAACTCACACCTTAAATTCAGGTTTATTTTTTCCTTCAGTTCCAGCGAACAGTCTAGATCAGAAGTGTGGATGAGCAATTTTCTGCAAACCTATTTCACATTGCGTGAGCATAGTGACATCAACAATGTTCAGCCAAAACTCGATGAAATGGTTGAGCGCTATGTCGGCCCCGAGATACAGCAGTTTATGGGAATTTCCATCGAAGAATTTATGGCTCAGGATGGCGCCTATGGATACCTCATCGATCCGGTAAAAGAAATACACCTCTACTCCAGGCTTCAGGGGGAGCTGGAACCTTCTGGGGACATCGCTTACATATATATCTTTGCCGCCATCGGATTGTTCATTATACTGATCGCCGCCATCAATTTCATGAATCTTTCCACTGCCCGCTCAGCAGGAAGGGCCAGGGAAGTCGGTCTGCGCAAAACATTCGGTTCATTTCGCAGTCAATTGATCTATCAGTTCCTTGTAGAGTCCCTCATTTACAGTATGTTGGCAGCGGTTTTGGCCATAGTATTTACTTTGATTTTGCTGCCCCAATTCAATCTTGTTTCCGGCAAGGTACTTTTCATTTCTTCATTATACTCCCCAACGATGATTATTGGATTTGTTTTGATCATCGCCCTTGTCGGTTTTTTGGCAGGCAGCTATCCTGCATTTTACCTGACACATTTTAAGGTGACCGAAGTATTGAAGGGTAAAGTGGCTACCGGGATGAAAGGAGGAAAAGTTAGAGGTGCCCTGGTGGTATTGCAATTTGCCATTTCCATCTTTTTGATCATTTGCACAACTATTGTTTTCCAACAGATTCAATTCACACAAAATAAAAACCTCGGATTTGATAAGGATAAGGTACTGGTGATTTACAATACCTTTCAATTGGATAACAACCGACTTCCCTTTAAGAATGCACTTTTAAATGACCATAGCATTGCTAATGCCTCTTATTCCAACAATGTAATTCCGGGCATCAACAACACTACGATATTTCGCAAAGACGGCGCTGACGAAGATCATATCATCGGACAATATTTCGCAGATTATGAACATATCGAAACTATGGGATTTGTGATGGCGCAAGGCCGCAGTTTCTCCAGGGATTT
>JAUUZS010000246.1 GCA_030589835.1 Cyclobacteriaceae bacterium | reverse complement strand
TTTTTTAACGCGTTCGGCATTTGCCCACACTCCATCAAAAATCAAAGACGTGTCAAAGAACTAATATATTACGGCACTATTGCCGCTTAATTATTTAACGGACTATTGTATAAAAAAGAGCCCCTATATTAATGGTTATGCTCTTAATTCATCAACCAGATAAGCGATTTGAGCGGCAATGATACTATATTGCCTTTAGGAAATAACTATATAAAATTTTCAACTGGTTTAAAAATGGGATTTCTTATTTATACACTATAATGTACTTGTTGCTAAAATATTAATTGCGTAATTGTGTATCTTTTTGTTATGAATAAATTGAATCTATGAATTCGGAGAATAAAATTGAGATATTACTGGTAGAAGACAATCCTGATGATGCTGAATTGACCTTTAGAGCATTCAAAAAGAACAATTTAGAAAATAAAATACATTGGGTGAAGGATGGTGAGGAGGCCTTGGATTTTCTATTCATTACTGACGAAAAAGGAAAATTTCTTCACAGGCCTAAAGTAATTCTTTTGGATTTGAACCTTCCTAAAATTAGTGGTCTTCAGGTCCTGAAAGAGATTAAAAGCAATGAATCCAGGAGGAGTATTCCTGTGGTAGTATTGACTTCTTCGAAAGAAGAAAATGATGTTAAGGAAAGTTATAAACTGGGTACAAACAGTTATATCACCAAACCCATTGATTTTTCAAAATTTATGAGCTCTGTTCGCGATGTTGGCTTATACTGGTTGTTGCTCAATCAGCAACCGGAAGGATAAAAAGCAATCCCTGTTCATTAATGCAATGGAAGATCAATCAATAACAATGTTCCATTGCCAGCTGCAGATTCCATGGTTAATTTCCCATCTAAATAATATACGCGGTTTTCAATATTTTTGAGCCCTATTCCATTTTTGGAAAGGTTTTTTGTCTGGTCAAAGCCAATGCCATCATCTTCTATGGTAAGTGACAAGGAGCTCTCAGATTTTATCATTTGAATAAAGATGATCTTTGCCTGGGCATGTTTGATGATGTTATTGGTCGCCTCTTGTACAATTCGATATAAATTAGTTTCAATTTTTGCGTTGAATCGCTCCTCGTCAAAATTAAAATGCACATTAATTTGATAATCATGAACGAGTTTAATGTTATTCAGCAAGGATAATATGGCGGCTTTCAGTCCAAAATCATGAATCGCTTTTGGCATAAGGGCATGTGCCATATTTCTGGTTTCTTCAATAGATTTATTGATGATTTTTGTAGCCTTTACCACCTTTTCACCTTTTTGTTCCGGAGGTACCTGGTCAAGCAAAATACTGGCCAGGGAAAGATTTTGCCCCAGGTTATCATGCAGCTCTTCTGCAATGGCCTTTCTTTCAGAATCGGCGCCATCGACCAGAGACTTAATTCTAAGCTCCTCAGACTTTAATCTGTGGGTCTGATCGATCATTGCTCCTAATATTCTTGTCGGATTGCGATGGATGTCGTAAAAAATAAACCCCATTGAGTTAACGTATTTATAGCTTTCATCAGCGCATCTGAATCGAAAACCCACGATCCAATTTTCCTCTTTGTTCCCGAGGCTTTTCTGCAAACTTTCTTCAAGATGATCAATATCTGCCTCATGAACCTTGCTCTTCACCCAGTCAATGGTGTGCCCGATCTTTTCCTTTTCATATCCGAAAAGAGTGGTAATGCCCTCGTTCCATTCGATTTGATCTTCTGTCATAAACCACTCCCAAATTGCATCACTGGCGATGGAAGAGACAAGCCGGTATTTTTTTTCACTGTTATTCAGTTTTATTTCCTGTTGCTTTCTTGCAGTAATATCCCTTGCGGTTAATATTATACGATACAGCTTTCCGTCATCCGTAAACAAGGGGGCGACAAAAATTTCCCAATGCCGGTTGCCAACCGGAAAATTCAATTCATTTTCCCAGCTAACGGTATTGTCACCCTTAATGGCCCGGTTTATAGAGGTAAACAGCAAAGGATCATCTAGCAAAACAGATTCTATTTTTTGATCGACTGCTTCATGATATCTTATTCCTGTATTGACGGTAAATGAGGTATTTACATTACTTATGAAGTATGCCTCATTCTCTTGTACTATTTCAATAATGATGTCTTCGACGGTATCAAAAATATTCTCCAGTCTTTTCTGACTATTTTCCAATGAAATGGCTGTTCTTTTTAGCTTAGTGATATCCTCAGCCATAAGGATAAATGAACTATCCCTGATGGGTGCGGTTCTGAACTTTATGTATTTGGGAGTTCCGTCTTTACTCAATATTAATGGGAAGTCAATTTCCGGCAGCTTTTTATTAGGATCAAATTCGTTCGTCCAAAAATTCAGCATCCATTGGCTATCCGTTTCATTCTGAAATAGTTTAGGGATAAATTCTGTGATGGGGTCATATTCTTCAAGGGCATATCCAAATGTTTTTTCTGCCATATCATTGATATACTGAATCTTGCCCTGGTTTGAAAATATCATGATGGCTATAGGTGCGCCTTCGACGAGCAGCTGGAATTTATTGCGTTCATACTCCAGGGCCAATTCGGTTACTGCCTGTTCTTTTCTTAACTGGGCTTCGTTCAGCTCCCTTTTGATCACCGGGATCAATCTGCCCAATTTATCTTTCATAAGATAATCCTGGACTCCTCTCCGCATTGCTTCAACGGCCAATTCCTCTCCGATAGCTCCTGAAACGATGATAAAGGGGATATCTTTTTTTGTCTGCTGAAACATTTCAAACGCCTCGATCCCTGTAAATCCTTTCAAGTCAAAATCCGAGATGATAAGGTCAAAATCAGGGGTAGTTAAGGCCTTTTGAAGGGATTCCTGATTGTCAACGATAATATATTCCGGTGAAAACCCGCTTTTTCTGAGCATTCTTAAAAGAAGCATGGCGTCGTCTTCAGAATCCTCTATGATCAACAATCTTATTTTCGTCGTTTCTGCTGCCATTTGTTCTGGTACCCTGGAGGAGGGCACTTATAACTGTTCTACCAATTTGAATTATATATTTCTCCACAATCTATCTCCAACGTTTTATGGTCAGGAGATCTCAAAGTAAAACGTAGTACCTTTGTCTATCTGGCTTTCTACCCATATTTTTCCCTGGTGTCTCTGAATGATTCGTTTTACAATTGCAAGCCCAATCCCGGTTCCTTTATACTCGGTAGTGGAATGAATACGTTGGAATGGCTCAAATATTTTATCCCCGTACCTGATGTCAAAACCAATACCATTATCCTTTACAAAGATGACATCCTGATCCTTTTTTCCTACTATAATCTGTCCCTTCTTTGCTTTGGCAGTAAATTTCCATGCATTGCCCAACAAATTGGACAAAAGGATTCTCAGGAGGTTGGCGTCACCTTTGCAAACTATCCCTTCTTCGACATTCCAATCATTTTTCCGCAGTTGATCCGTTTCGCTTAATTCATTGAGCACTTCCTGAGCGATGTTGGTAATGTTCACATCATCATTTTTCAACTCCTTTCTTGCGATCCTGGAAAGGATTAACATATCATCAATTAGATTGCCCATTTTTATCGCCCCCTTACGAATCCTATTCAGGAAATCCAATCCTGTTTCATCCAAATTGCCGGCATAATCTTCCATAAGCGCCTGGCTAAATCCATTTATGGAACGAAGAGGCGCCCGAAGGTCATGTGAAACAGAATACGAAAAGGCCTCCAATTCATTATTGGCTGAGGCCAGCAAATCATTGGTGGATGTAAGCTCATCCCGAAATTCGTTTACATCTTCCAGCAGGTTTGTAAGGGCTCGCTGAGAATCTTCGAGTCTTTTTGATTTCTGCTCGATCTCATACGTTCGCTTTTCAACTTTTATTTGGAGCTCTTCGGAATTTTCCTGAATTTTTTGCTCTAATATTACCTGTTCTGAAATGTCTTGTATGATCACCAATCGAACATTTGGATCATATTGCTTTATATGTGTTGAGTATACATCTCTCCAGACCACACTTTTATCAGCCACCACAAAGCGGCATCTGGCTTTTAAATCACTATTCGCCGTCATTGACCGAACCCATTCAGCATCAAATGAATTCCTATCTTCCGGATGAATTGCATTGAGCCACAAAAAATCTGATACCCCCTGGGGCTTTCCACCAATCAATTCCAGGCACATATCATTGTTATACTTCACTTTTCCTGCGTCATCGACTAACAGTATTCCAAAAGGAACCTTTTGAAAAATGGATAGATATTTCTGTTCGTTTTCCTCAAGTGTTATCTCCTTATTTACCTGTTCAGAAATGTTGATGCACCGCAAAAGCACCATCTTTTTATCACCGGAATCCGAAATTCGTTCTAAAAATAGTTTTATCCATATCCCTGGTTCTGTATCTAAGAAAAATTGTTCCCCTGCCAATTGAGCACTCAAAAAAGTATATATTTTTGTTCTAATTTTTTTGTTGTCAATTTGATCAACAGAAAAACCATCACCGGAGTTATTATTTTTGAGATTTAAAAAGTTGAGCAGGCTCGGGTTGTTCATTACTATATGCCCATTTTCATCTATAAATGCGATCCCGTCAGAAGAGGATGAAATGATTTTTTCACTAAAAACCTGGTACTCATTCGAATTCGTTAAGACCCTTTCTAGCTGATTAAAGTAATATTTCGCGACAAAATAGATGACAATACCCGACCCAGCCGCAAACAAAAACCGCTTACTTAATCGAATCTCGGTAATGTTATGGACCATTTCGTTTAATTCAGCCCACAATACAATGCCGTCAATTAAAAAAATAAAAATTGCCGCAAATATGGTATAAAAAAATACAACTTTAAACGCTTGTTTCACAATACAGATAGTTTGCTGAGGTAATCACGGATAATATTACCCAAATTAATATATAGTTATAAAAATTTGCCATTATCATGACATAGCATCCAAATATTTTTTCATAAAAAACGTAAATTTTACGATTTCCTGATTTAGGATTCATTAAAAGATTTTTTTTTGCAATTCAATCAAAATAGTGTCGGAAATTAATGTCACTCATTATTCATAATCAATGCGGTATTTACCTTCTGCTAAAGAAAAGCAAATGCCGTCAATATTATTTTCGGAAAAAGACAGTTCGCCTAATATTTTTTCACACATGGCGAAGGATATTAATATTATTTTTTGCTTGCACTTGTTCGTGGTAAAATTACCTGATGTAACCCTAGCCCATGATCACATTTTTATAAAAAATGGCAAAAAAAATGATCTTTTTCCTTTTAACGATGCTCCAAAGATATATTCGTAGAACAAAGATGTTTATAAAAAATAATATTGCGCTAGGTAAAAAACCTAATTTTTAAATTAATTGGTGCAATGCATATAGCTAATATTTATAAGTCATTAAACAGTCTTTTTTCTACTGCATACAATACCAGTCCGGCAATATTTTTCGAACCTGTTTTATCCAACAAATTTCGTTTATGAGCATCAACGGTCCTCGAGCTTATGAACAGCTCATCTGCGATTTCATGATTCGTATATTCTTTGGTAATCAAGTGGAGTACATCAATTTCCCGCTTCGATAGTGGTACATCCAAAACTACTTTACCGGCTTTTTTACCACTCAGGTCTTGCATAATGATTTCTGTAACCTCTGGTGAAAAATAAGACTCACCTTGGAATACTCTTTCGACTGCTCTTTTTAATTCATCGGTGCCACAATTTTTTAGTAAATACCCATTTGCACCGGCTTTTAACATTTGTTTGATGTGCTGGCCTTCCCCAAGCATTGATAATGCTATAACCAATTGCTTCGTTGATTTTTTTTTAAGTGCTTTCACAAATTCTACTCCATCCATGACAGGCATATTGATATCAGTCAGGATCACATCAACATCGTTATTTTTCAAGAAATTAAGCCCTTCGACGCCGTTGGATCCTTCGCCGATTACTTTGAAGGTGGGGTCATTATCAAAAATTGATTTCAATCCTTCCCTGACCATTTGATGATCATCAATTAAAAGTAAAGTAATTGTACCCATAAGAATTTTTTAACGCTAACTCGTTTTATACAAACCAAATGTAATCATGAATATTTGATTTTAGCAAAAAATGTCACCTAATCACAGGTCGTCTGAATTACTGTCAAAGGTATACTTTTTGACCGGCATATGATTCCCTATTGTGTTGAGGACACATCGCTATTCATCTTGTTTATTTTCAATCTTTTTAATCTTCTCTTTCAGTTCTATAATCCGCAATTCACGATCAACAAATAATTTATTAAATCGTTCCAATTCAGTATTTTTATCTTGCAATTCTTTTGTTCTTTCATCCACGAGTTCTTCGAAGTGCTCACGGTGATTCTTTAGCTCCGCCTCCGTTTTTTTTCTTTCGGTGATGTCCAACACACAACCCCTGGTCAAGATTGCGACACCATTTTTATCGCGTTGGACTACCTCACCAAAAAGGGATAGCCAATGCACCTCTTTGTTGGGCCATATAACCCTGAAATCGTAGTCATATTGTGGAAGACCTCCAGGCTTCACCGACTCTTGTATGGTACGATCAATTCCATCCATATCCTCCGGGTAAATTGCATTTAAAAACGGTTCAATAACTCCTTCGTTCTGCCATTCCAAGCCATATAGCTGATCATG
>JAUUZS010000234.1 GCA_030589835.1 Cyclobacteriaceae bacterium | reverse complement strand
GTAAATTCTTTTTCCTAAAGCAATAATTGCCTGTTTTGGATCCTCATATGTATTTGAATAAAGTTTCATGAAATGATCCCAAAGTGCAGTGCCATAAAATTCCTCAGGATCTAGCTCTAAATGAGTACAGCCAGTTTCTTCTTCAAGATATTCATTTGCTTTTGCTAGTACATCTTCCTTATCCGCCATTAACATACCTGTTAATGTGATAAATTTACCTTTGATCTCTGCCATGGTACATAAATATAATTGTTAAAAATTGGTTAAATATCATTTCAAAATTGCCTCAAACAACTAAACCTGATTAATTTCTTTTTAATTTTTCGATTTCCGTTTCAAATTCACGCTTTTGTTTTTCACTAGCTTCAAGGCTCATAACAATTTCCTGCTCTTGTTTGATTTGCAGGGTGACGTCTTGCACAAAAAGCAGGAACATTGCTTCATCGTTAATTATTTCTTCCCCAACAAAGATATCTGCCATAAATTTTCTTTGATCCTTTCTGATCAACTTTTGTCTCTTTTTATCTCCTTGTTTTATTTTATCTAATTTCAAAAACTTAAATATTTTGCTGTATTCCAAGCCGTTCAATTCTTTTTTGCTATAACCCGTAAGCGTAGTCATCATTTCATTTGCTACATCAATTTTCATATTATCCTTTGAAATGAGGACAATGGCCTCCTGGGAATTGGCTAAAATGGCATCTGTTTTTTTATTGTTCTCAAGGATTGTGTGCTGACTTTTCTCCATCTCATCCTGAATGGCCTGCATTTCTTCCATATTCTGGTGCAATTCTTCTTCCTGAGCTTTCATTTCCTCAATATTTTGTCTCAACTCATTTTCCTGGATTTGCAATTCGTGCTTTTGTGTTGCATCGGTCTCAAGTCGCAATACGATTTCCTGTTCTTGTTTGATCTGCAGGGTTACGTCTTGCAAAAAAAGCAGGAACATCTCCTCATTGTTAATAATTTCCTCCCCAACAAAGATGTCGGCCATAAATTTACTTTGATCTTTTCTGATCACCTTTTGTCGCTTTTTATCCCCTTGTTTTATTTTATCTAATTTTAAAAATTTAAATATTGTGGTGTATTCCAAATTTGTCAATTCTTCCTGAGTATAGCCGGTGAGTTCACTAGCCCTGGTATTTGCCAAATCTATTTTTAGTGTTTTTTTAGATATTAGCAGGATTGCTTCCTGGGAATTGGCCAATATGGCATCTGCTTTTTTATGGCTTACTTTGGCTTCTTCCTGGATTTCTTCAAGCTCGGCCATTTGCATCTTCATGCTTTCTTCATTTGCTGAAGCTTGCTCCAAAAGACTTTCCACCTCTTCGTTTTTCTTCTGCATTTGTTCCTGAGTGGCTTGCAATTCTTCCATATTCTGCTTCAGTTCTTCTTCCTGAGCCCGCATTTTTTCTTCCTGGAGCTTAGATTCCTCAAGCTGGATCTGTGCGTCTTCTCCAATTGCAGAAGCTTGCTCCAAAAGATTTTCCACATCCTCGTTTTTACGATGCATTTGTTCCTGGGTAGCTTGCAATTCCTCCATATTTTGGCGCATTTCTTCTTCCTGCGCCCTCATTTCTTCTGACTGTTGCTGAGATTGCTCAAGCAATACCTGGTTCTTCTCATTCCGCTTTACAGTTGATATTGCCGATGCAATAATTTCAGCAATCCGCTCCAGGAATTCTATCTGATGCTTTTCGAAGGCTTTCAATGAGGCAATTTCTACAATACCTACTACTTCTTCGTTGATCATTAATGGTACAATCAACAAGGATCGTGGATTAGTGTTTCCCAATCCTGAAGTAATATTTACGTATTCTTCCGGGATATTGGTGATATATGTAGTCTCTCCTTCCAAAAAGCACTGACCTACCATTCCCTGTCCTATTTCAATTCTTTTATCTACAAATTTTTTCCTTTGATAGGCATAACAACCCATCAATTCCAGATATTTCTCATTATCGTCATCGTCATTCAAAAAGAACAACCCTCCCTGATGGGCATTCAGATAAATCACAATATTTGATATCAATTCTTCGGAAAGCTGATTCAGGTCATTTTGGTGATTCCTCACAAGATCAGCGAAATTTGATAACCCTTCGTTCGTCCAGATTCTGATCTCATCGATATTTTTAGCCTCCATCATTTGATCTTTCATCATGATAAGCTCACCGGCAATATTGTTCTTGTTCAGATCCTTTGATTTCTCATCCATACCCTCCCACGATATGTCATAGTTCCCCTTGGTAATGCTATTGATGAAATGTGCAGCATTTTTTAGGTTTGAAATCAAATTCTCAACAATAGACTCTTCGCTTTTATCCTTTTTTGCTATACTATCATCAAACAAATTATCTTTATTGCTGCTATAAATAAGATCAAATATGTTGGCTCTAAACCGGTTGTCTTTCATTATTTTTCGATAAGCTAATATCAAAATTGGAATAGAGACGAAGATTAGACGAATCTGAATAATTAAAATCCAGTCAATTGAATCCTTGTACTCTTTTTCGCTAGTAGCTTTTAATTCGGTGATATAACTATTGGCACTTTCTAAAAATGGAGAATACTGTTGCCAGGCTGTCAACCCGCGGTCTTCATAAAAAATTTCAAGGGCTTCATCGACCCTCCCTACATCACATAGATCGACCATCAACTGCAAGGCTTCCATATAATTGTTGATAGCAACCTTGGCGGGTTGCATTAGGCCAACATCAAACCCAATGCCACTCAAATTATTTTCTAGATGAAGAAGATTATCATTATATTCACTTTTAGCCCCCGTATAGGGATCTAAAAACTGATCGGTCTGCTTTATTAGGTAAGCTCTCACTCCCAAATCCCCCAACCATATATGACTGCTCAGGGTACTTAACCCATCTGTTACAACTTGAATTTTGTTGGATGTTTCAGAAGTTCTGATCAATACAGTTCGATAGTACATGATCAGTGAAGCATTCAACAAAATAACAACTATGATAAATAATAGGGACACTCTTACCCCATGCTTAACTATAAATTTTTTTATATATTCCTTCATTGAACGAAAAGTGTGTGTGCAATCCTTCTAGCAAACTTAATTCTACTACATTGAAATCCAAAAGTCAATATTTAATAAGGAAATTAAAACAAGTTATTTGGTCATTTATTACAAGTTACGAGATTACGCTTTTTATCCTCAATTTTAATAAACTAGTTTTCAAATGGTATTATTTATAGTATTTAGTGTATATAAATAAGGGGCATGCAAAAGGTTATAAAAATTAACCCCGGATTTTATATTGTAGCTTCCTTATAATTTTTAATATTGCAATCGGGAAATTACCATAACTGTCCTATAATATTACAGCATAGGTAATGGCCTGACACCTAAAATTATTATTTAAATTATTAAAAAATGGTACTAGGATCAATACTGGGAACAATAGATTGGGTAATTGTCGGGATATTTTTTGTAATCGTCTTATCAATAGGATGGATCGCATCAAGAACTGCAGGAAAAAGTTCATCTGAATTCTTTTTAGGTGGAAGGGGCATGCCCTGGTGGCTGCTGGGTATTTCCATGGTGGCATGTACTTTTTCCGCTGATACGCCAAACCTGGTAACAGGAATGGTAAGGGAAAATGGAGTTGCTAAAAACTGGGCCTGGTGGGCTTTCCTTATTACCGGTATGGTAACGGTTTTTATTTACGCTAAACTGTGGCGTAGGTCGGGCGTTATGACTGACCTGGAATATTATGAAAAAAGATATGGAGGGAAAGCTGCCTCATTCCTTCGCGGATTCAGATCGCTATATTTAGGCGTATTTTTTAATGTCCTGATCATGGGTAGTGTAACCCTTGCGGCCATTAAAATAGGAGGTGTAATGCTGGGGCTGGATCCATGGGTGGTCGTAGTAGGCGCATCAATTGTAGTTGTGATCTATGCTGCTCTTGGCGGCATTAAAGGAGTGATCTGGGCTGACTTTTTCCAATATGGCATAGCGATGTTCGGAGCTGTTTATGCTGCTGTTGTAGCGTTAAGGCAACCAGAAGTAGGTGGCCTTACCAATCTATTAAGCAAGTTGGCCGACACGGGTAAACTTTCATTTTTCCCTGATTTCTCTGATCCTTCGGTCTATATACCCCTATTAATTATTCCTATTGCTGTGCAATGGTGGGCGGTATGGTATCCGGGAGCGGAGCCGGGTGGCGGAGGCTACATAGCACAAAGAATGCTGGCTGCAAAAAATGAGAAAAATGCCATTGGAGCGACTATGTTATTCAATTTCATGCACTATGCAATCCGGCCCTGGCCATGGATTATTGTTGCCTTGGCATCTATATTAATCTATCCTGATCTTGAAAGCATAGGACGCGAATTCCCAAATATTTCGGCGGAATATCTAAAAGATGACATCGCATATCCTGTGATGCTATCCAAATTGGATCCCGGATGGCTTGGATTGGTAGTTGCATCGATTATTGCGGCTTATATGTCAACGATAGGCACCCACCTGAATTGGGGATCTTCGTATATCGTAAATGATTTCTACAAACGATTTGTAAAGCCTGACGCTACGGAGAAACAAATGGTTTCCATGGGTAGGATTTCAACAGTAGTGCTAATGGTATTTGCAGGAATACTGTCGTTAACACTGCTGGATAATGCCACCCAGGCGTTCAATATCCTACTACTTTCGGGTGCCGGTTCAGGAGCAATATATATTCTGAGATGGTTCTGGTGGCGGATCAATGCCTGGACAGAAATCGTAGCCATGGTCGTTGCTACTGTGGTTGGAATAATTTTAGTCGTTTTCGTAGAGGATGCCACTGTGGCGACAGAGACCTTAGATGGTTTCACTATGAAACTGTTGATTGCTGTTTCATGTACCACCATTGCATGGCTTTCAACAACGTTTTTGACCAAACCGGAAACGCAGGAAACATTGAGAAGCTTTTACAGGCTGACAAGACCAGGCGGGCCTGGTTGGGCTAAAGTAATTAGAGAAGCAGAAGCTGACGGAGATATGATTGATGAAGAAAATGACGGAAAGCCATGGGAAATGCCTATTCAGATCCTTTTGGTATTTATCGGTTGTGTGGTGGTTTATTCGAGCTTGTTCTCTATCGGAAGTTTCCTCTATGGAAATATACTGACCGGAGGATTGCTGTTCAGTGTTGCAATTATTGGAATGTGGTTCCTGTTCAAATCATTTGGGAAACTTAGAGCCAACTAAGCTTGGGTTGAGTGATTCAAATGAGTAATAACTCATTTATACATCTACAAAAAAGAGGCCTGTCAGATATCTGACAGGCCTCTTTTTTATTGACTTAATCCCAGTTAGTTAGGGAGCATTGGAAACAGACCTACCTCGTTGATCAATATCACCATTTTACTCTCTCTCGATGAATTCAAGGGAAATACGATAAAAAACTTTAAGTTATTGGCATTAGCTTCATCGACAGATGGGCTTTTCTTTCAACACATTGAAAGCTCCAATAATTATTCACCACATTATTCGGATTAATTTTTTAAGCCTTCTTTTTCCCCACTTTTTTCAATACAATCAAAATAATGAGCAATACCACAGCGATACCTCCATAAAGTACGATGTTAGAACCGCCTTCGCTTGCCGTTTCTTCATCATCATCTGCAGCCTCGTAGAAAATAGGCTCCATATCATCAAATTGAACTGAATCGTTGAATGAGGACGAATTATCCTGAACAACCTCAACGGTATCTTTATCGGCATCCTGAGCCAGGGCACCAGTTGGATTTAAGGCCATTACCGATACAAAAAGGAATACAAAACTTGCTGACAGTAATTTTAAAAATGTAGTTTTCATAGCATATTTAGTTAAAGTGCAAAATTAATATATTTAGTCTGAATAATTCAGGGGATTCTTAATGAAAATTATAATAAGTCGGAAATCATGACATGGACGGTGAGTATGGGGTCTTAATTTGAAAAATAAATTTTACATGTGAATTTGGTAAAGCTATTGAATATCAATAGCTTACAACCATTATAGGGGCTTTCATGTATTATATTGTTAATTAAGCAATCATTTCCTCCCGTATTTACTGTTTCCTTCTATGGTATAATTTAGCATTTTAGTGCCAAGTTCCACCTCTCCACGGTCTATCAGTAGCTGTCCATATATTGCATAGGCCGGTTTATAAAATGGATTTATCCGCAGACATGCCTTTAAATAGTGTATGGCATCATCATCATTTCCTTTCGATAGGTATGCATTGGCAAGAGAAATGTAAGCATGATAAAATTTGTGGTTGTGCTCAATAATAAGTTTAAATGATTCAATGGCTTCATCATACTTTCCTTGTTTCAGGCATATTTCACCTTTCATATCTATCGCCCATTCATTTTTGGGATAGATCGACAACAAACGTGCTAAGGTAATATCAGCCTCAATAAAATCATTTGTCTTCATATAAGACCTTGCAAGATTGATTAAGACAGACTCGTTGTTTTTATCGATTTCCAGCGCCTGATTAAATTTCTCTATTGCCCCTGCATAATCTCCCACATTCAAAAGTTGTTTTCCTTCCAGGTCAACTTTAGTTTCTCTTTTTAAAATTGCCAAAATAGGTCTCCCATCAACTTCCTCGGTATAAATTGTATTAGCAGGAGGCCAAATTCCCTCTTTCATTTGATATGGCTCCAGGAAGGTATTACAGATGATGGCATAATCCCAATCTGAGTTGGATCGATTATAATAATCAATAAGTTGTTGTCGGTATGCTTTTCCTTTATAATATTCAGGAATGTTGAAATTT
>JAUUZS010000550.1 GCA_030589835.1 Cyclobacteriaceae bacterium | reverse complement strand
TTCCGTGGATTTGCTATATTCGGCATGATCCTGGTCAACTACCTGGGACATTTTGATGTGATACCGGATACCTTCAAACATCCCCGGTTCGGAATGACCTTTGCCAACGCCATCGCACCCTACTTTTTGTTTGCCGTAGGAATGGGGTTGAAAATGTCTTTGGAAAGAAGAATCAAAAAGGTAGGGGCAAAAAAGGCTTACCTCCATACGATCAAAAGATATATCATTCTGATCATCATCGGTATTGTCGTGTATGGGCCGGATCCCAAAATGGATATGTGGGATGCCCTGGTTGATATTGGTTTTGCCGGCTTGATTTGTTTGCCATTCATCCTAACAAGTGTGCGTACCAGGATTATCCTGGCATTTGGTTTATTGGCAGTATATCAAATCCTTTTCATCTATACCGGATATGGCGAATGGACCATGGCAAACAGCATTGACGGCGGCCCCCTCGGGCCAATTAGTTGGGCAGCAATTCTCGTTTTTGGCACCGTTCAAATGGACTATCTGGAAAATTATACCGGGAAACAATTTATTGTGAAGTCATTACTATTAGGGTTTCCACTCATGGCAGTTGTCTTGGGCTTATCCTACCTGGAGCCTTCAGCAATTTGGGAATTTTCGCAGCGAAGCATGACCGTAGCCTATCCACTGTTTGCCTCCGGATTAAGTGTCGTAACTTATGCTTTATTCTATCTGGTGGGCGATGTATGGAAACTTAATATTCCGCACATGAAAGTATTGGGCTATAATCCACTGATCATATATATATTGCAGCAAATCTTGATCGAGTTTTATGGAGGTTATTTACCCAAAACAGCCCTCTTGTGGCAAGCTATACTTGGCTTTATTGTTATTTATGGTATATGCTATCTGATAGCAAACTATATGAATCGGAATAAATTGATTATTAAAATTTAACTGTGCTTACGCTGATGAAAACCGTCTCCTTGAAATTTGTTTCCCTACTGTCACTCTTCCTGATCCTGACATGGCCTCTTGCTGCACAAACCCAATTTAAAGGGCAGGTATATCTTGATATAAATAAAAACTTAAAAAAAAATGCCAATGAGAAAGGGGTTTCCGGGGTGGCAGTAAGTAATGGAAGGGATGTGGTAAGGACGGATCGAAAAGGGAATTGGGAATTGTCGGCAGAAAGGATGGTGTCTATTTTTGTCATCAAGCCTTCAGCATACGAAATGCCGACTAATAAATCGATGGTGCCTCTGCACTTTTTACATGAAAATGTGGAGACGGATTCCTATGATTTCCCACTTTGGAAAGGAAAAAAGGTCAATAATTTTGAGGCCTTGTTATTTGGGGACACGCAAACCAGGGGACTGACAGAAGTAAATTACCTTACGCATGATGTAGTGGAAGAATGTATTGGGTCTGATGCTGCTTTTGGTGTGACCCTGGGGGATATTACAGCGGATCAGCCGGAACTGTTCGATGAAGTCGCCGCAAGTATCGGTCAGGCAGGAATTCCATGGTATTATATTTTTGGCAATCATGATCACGATCACGATGCCAGAGGGAATGAAGGGGCAGACAACACCTTCGTAAAGAACTTTGGGCCATCTACCTACGCTTTCGAATTTGGACAAGTGGTCTTTATTTCACTCAATAATATCGATTATAAAAAAGAAGGAGGGTATAAGGGTAATTTTCCTGATGATCAACTCAAATTTGTCGAAAACTATTTGAGTTATGTGCCCGACGGGAAACTGGTTGTGCTCATGATGCACATTCCCATTGTGGCATGCCAAAATAAGGAAGCGATATTCAGAATCTTAGAAAGCAAACCAAACAGCCTTTCCATTTCAGGGCATACACATAAATTAGCTCATGTTTTTGTGGATCGTTCTGATGGCTGGAACGGATCAAAACCACATCATCATTTTATCAATGGCACCGTTTGCGGAAGCTGGTGGTGCGGTATGAAAGATGAATTGGGGATCCCACATGCCACCATGAACGATGGCGCGCCAAATGGCTATGCCGTGATTAGCTTCGATGGCAATAGCTACAATATCAGGTATAAAGCCGCACGAAGACCGGCAGATTATCAAATGAACATATACCTCCCCGATGACATCACGCCAGAAGGATTAGATACCACCAGGGTATTGGTGAATGTGTTTAACGGATCAGAAAAATCAAAAGTGGAGATGCAGGTAGATCGGTCGGGAGCATGGGTGACATTGAATCAGATTACAACCATTGATCCGGCAAATCTGGAGATGCACAAGTTGAGTCCATACCTTGATGTGAAAAAGGATGGAAAAGCACTAGACGAAGTATTTGGCTGGAAGATGGATTATCCAAATGTATCGAGTCACTTTTGGCAGGGCGATTTGAATAAATCCTTAACTCAAGGAACACACTTGGTTACCATAAAAACGACTGATATGTTTGGCAAGACCTATGAAGCGCATAGGGTATTCCGGATTAAATAGGTATTAACATTTGTGATCGCAACGTTTCATTTTCTGCCATACGGAAAAGATAATCCTCCTTTTCCTGGAGGTCATTAGGGGATTAGAGGTTGCTAGATTATCAAAATAACGCCTTATGGAAAATATCTTAAAAAAAACCAGTTTTAATCCGAAAGAAAATAGCATACTGACCATCATAATGGGAGCCCTGCTACTTGGTTTTGCGTGGCAAATTCGTGGATCGGGTACTTCCGACCCTTCAGTTGTAGCGCTTCTTTTCCTTCTTTTTCTGTCAATCAATTACAGTCCACGAAGGAAATTCAATCTGCTGGTTTTCGGTTTAATTGCTTTTTCTATTGGTATTATGCGAACTGGATGGGGCACGTTTATCCCACAGGCAGGAATCCCGGGTGTTGTTCCCGGATACCTTCCACCAAATGTCGATATTGCTGTGCCA
>JAUUZS010000446.1 GCA_030589835.1 Cyclobacteriaceae bacterium | reverse complement strand
CAATGATAAGGGGCCAGTGATTATAAGAAGTATCGGTACCGGTAACTGGATGATCATGGAAGGCTATATGATGCAGTCAAGCGGAGCAGGTGTTGCAACCCATACGCAGTATCGCGATAAGTTGGTTGAGACGATGGGGGTGGAACGCACGGATGAATTTTTTGATACCTGGACCGAGAACCATTTTACCAAAACCGATTTGGATTCCATGAAGGTATGGGGCTTTAATGCTGTACGGGCAGCTTTGCACTATAAAACACTTACCCTGCCAATAGAAGATGAGCAACGTAATAGCGATGATAGTTTACAAAATACCTGGCTTAAAAAAGGCTTTGAAAAAATAGATGAATTATTAAGCTGGTGCGAACAAAATGAGATGTATCTGATACTAGATATGCACGGAGCACCTGGCGGTCAAGGAAAAAACGCTTCTATCTCTGATTATGATGAAGATCTTCCTTCACTTTGGGAAAGCGAAGACAACAAACAGAAACTAGTAGCCCTTTGGATCAAATTGGCTGAGCGCTATAAGGATGCTAAGTGGATTGGTGGTTTTGACATGATAAATGAACCCAATTGGGCGTTCGCAGGGGCGAAAAGTCCTAATGGCTGTGATTGCGAGGATAATGATGCTATATGGGATCTTCACGAACGCATCATAAAGGCGATCAGAACCGTCGATACAAATCATATTGTATATATCTCAGGAAACTGTTGGGGTGGTAATTACAATAGTTTTAAGGAGCACTCACTTCAAAATGCAGATGATAATATGGTGATCACCTTTCATAAATACTGGAACAACAATAATGATGACGCCATAGACAAATGGATTGCCATACGAGAAACCTATCAAATGCCTTTATGGATGAGTGAAGGAGGTGAAAATTCAAATACCTGGTTCTCTGACTGTATCGCATTATATGAAAAGAATAAGATCGGCTGGTCATGGTGGCCCGTTAAAAAAAGTAAGATCAATAATATATTAAAAGTTCATACTGATCAGAATTATTTCGATTTGATCAGCTCATGGAAAAATAACAAGCCGCTTTCTGCTGACCTTACCTATGAGGCTGTAATGCAGTATGCGGATAACCACAAAATTGAAAATTGTATCATGGCAAATGACGTGCTTTATGCCATGACACTTCAGGTAAAAAGTAATGATACCAGACCTTTTAAAAAACACACTTCAGGACAGACCATTTGGTTTGCTGATTATGACATGGGCCGTGATGCTTATGCCTATTATGACATCGTATCTGCCGACTATCATTTAAGTGATGGTGGTGATTGGATCGACTGGAATTCAGGAAACTATTATCGCAATGACGGGGTTGATATTGGCAAGTTTGATGAAAGGCCATATGTGGGCTGGACTGAAGCCACTGAATGGATGCAATATACCCTTGATATACCCAATGCAGGAAATTATAACATGACGATTAACTCCGCAGCAAAAGATGCAGGAGGCCAGCTTAAAATTGAGATAAACGGCCTTGTTGTTAAAGAGAAAGTACAGCTCCCCGCAACCCATGCGGCTGGTAACTGGCAGCCCATAACACTTGAAGGTTTTCAATTACCTCAGGGCGAAATAATTGTTAAATTTCATATTGTAAAAGGAGGCTCTGATTTACTCGACTTTTCTTTTGTTCCCGAAGGATAAAGGATTTGCTAATTTGAAAATTCGCTAATTCCCCATTACATCATTGAATCATTACATCAGTGCCACTATCCGCAGCTTTATAAATAGCGTCGATAACACGCATGTCTTTGTACCCTTCTTCGCCTCTGATATGGCTTGGCAGTTGCTTGTTTTCAAGTATCACTTTGCTAATGCCATCCATTTGGGTGGCTTGTTGATTGATCATCGGGAAACTGAATTCCTTTTCGCTTGTTCGTCCTTTAAAAGGACCATAACTAATAGCTGGGCTTAGTTCAAAATAGCCTTTTTCTGCCGAGGCATAAAAGCGGTCAATAGAACAGTTGGTAGTCGTTGAAGAAGTGCCAACGGCTCCACTAGGAAAATTCAGTTGCCAGGTTATGGATTCTTCAACTTCTTTGTTTAATTCAGGCGAAAATTTGTGACCATATTGAGCAGTTACTGAAATGGGTTCTTCGCCCAAAACATAGCGATTGCTTTGGATGCAATACACACCGAGGTTCATTAGTGGCCCGCCTCCTGATAAGGCCTTTTTAAAATGCCAATCATTAGCGGGCATATTGCCCATATTATAACCCAGAGAGGCTTCTATTAAACGCACCTGCCCGAATACCTTGTCTTGCCCCAGTCGGGCAATTTCTATATGATATGGCTCATAATGCAAACGATAACCCACTGCGAGTTGCACCCCTGCATTGGCACACACGTCAATCATTTCCTTGCATTCTTTGGCATTTAGCGCCATAGGTTTTTCAACGATTACGTGTTTGCCCGCTTTTGCAGCTCTTATGGTATATTCCTTATGCAGGGAGTTGGGTAAAACCACATACACCAAATCGATATCCTTATTATCCTTGATCTGATCAAAGTTTTGGTAGTTGTAAATATTAGCATCAGGAATCTGATACTTTTTTTTCCAGCTTTTGGCCTTTTCCGGATTTCCTGTAATGATGCCCGCCAAACGACAATGCGACGTTTCTTGTAAACCTTTGGCCAGGAGATTGCCATATCTACCAAGGCCACATAAAGCGATGTTTAACTTTCTACCTTGATAGGCAGGAAGTATTGTTTTTGAGAGATGGTCAAAAGACAGCAGTGTAGGAATAACAGCTGAAGCCCCAACTCCCAATCCTACATTTCTTACAAACGAACGCCTTGAAACTTTAGTCATAATAGATTGAATTTAAATATCCTCACTAAAATACGGAATTTTGATTTGCTAATTCGCTTATTTGCTAATTCCTTTATTGTATCTATACATCATTGAATCAATGTATTAATAATCCCCGTATTCATCATTTCCAATTGTAGCATTTCAGTGTAGCATTTCAGCATTACATCATTGTAACAAGACATCAATCATTAATACCTGCTTCCAACAAAATCAAATTAGCTTCAAGATAGTCCTGAATTCTTAAATATTCACCTATCAAAAAAAGTATATTCAAGGCATGAAAATCAACTAAATTTTCAAACTCCTTGGACCTCATAATAGGGTTGTAATTGCTTGGAAAATGAGAAGGTGCTGTAATGTTTAATTGCGTTTTTTCGATAACCCTCTTGGGGATGGGTACATTTTTAAAGTTGACCTTATCATTTAAAAACACAATGAGTACATTAAAGTTATGGTCATTTGTGATTCGAATATCTTTTTTGGTATCGTCCATCATGCCCGACCAGTTTGAGATATTAGCTTTTAATACCGGGTTTTGAATGATATTTAGTTTGCCTGAATTTATAATGTCATCTACAGCCCCTACAGACGGATCAAAGGTGCTATAATTGATCATGACACCGATCAAACTATCGACTTCTTGGTTTGTATAGTCTGATACATCTGGCCCCATTAAGGAGAGCATTTTTTTACAAGAATCAAATGACGCCCTGGACATTGAGATGATATTGTTGAGATTTTCCAGGTTATCTGAAAAGGTTTTGTGCAGCCCAAGAAGCACAGAATGTTCCTTACGTTTTTCCATCCGCTCTTCGTTCCAGGTATTGATCTGCAAAGCGATCAATATCCCGATCACTACAAGTACGATCTCACCAATCGCATACCTGGCATATCTCGCAGGTTTACCTGCCTCGCCGGCAGGCGGGTTATTATCAGCCATTTTTTTTCGGATTTTTCTAAAAAAAGGAATCATTAGAGTTATTCTTGGTTGCTAAATATAGGAAAATTCAGTTGATTTGATAATTTGAAGATTTGAAAATTATCTACGCATTCATGTATTCACGTATTAAACTGTTTTGCCTGCTTGCCGCCTTTAGGCAGGGGTTTCGAGTTTGGAGTAGAAATTAATTAATCTGCTAATGCATTTATTCATTGCTTCAATCGGGCAGCCCCATTTTCTTTAGGATTTCAACAAACCTGGGATTATCCTTAAATAACTCATAAGAAGAATATCTTGGCGAAATATAAGGCATTGAATTCTCCCTTTTTTCATAATCCCTTTCAAGGCTTTCCATTGCTTTGTCGTGATTGCCCAATTTAATATATCTTTCTGCCTTTACACCTCCACTCAGATAGCAGTCATTCCCGTATTTATCGTTCATCCTAAACATTTCCTCGATGGCTGCAATATGACCATT
>JAUUZS010000248.1 GCA_030589835.1 Cyclobacteriaceae bacterium | reverse complement strand
ATAACTCAAATGCAATTCAGAACGCTCAATTTTACTTCTAAATTCTCCATTCAAATGTTCGAATGTTCTTAATTCATGTTAAATCAGCATCAGTTGACTTCCCACGTAGCGACTTCAATTCCCAATTTATTTAGGTACTTAAGATCGTAAACTAACCAATCCCGAATACGGGATTAGTATATAGTCATAAAAACTTATGTTCCCTTAATTTATAAGTACAAAGATATGGAGGATAGCTAATGAAATTGCATTCAGTCAATTTTGATCTTATGATCGCTAAAAATGATCGGATCAAATCCGGCTAGCTCAGGCGCACAGGCGCGGCAAAACAGCGAGGGTGTGTTGGAATTGCGGGTAGGCAGCATTGTTTTGTCTTGATTTTTCTTTGGTTCGTCCCGGTTGTTTACACCGGGATGAACGACCAGCCAGGCATGAATTATCCATCACATGACAGTAGATAATAAACATGCTGACTTTAAAGTTTGATGGTAATGGACAAAGTGACATCCCACCTTAGTGGCTTCAATTCCCAATTGATTTATTATCTATACTTGACACTAGCAGCATGAAGACAAAAAAAAGCCGGCGTTTGGCCGGCTTTGTAGAGCATGAAATAAGTGGTATGCTAATTTTTACTTTTATAATTCAGGCAATTGCCTTTATAAAGATCAAGTTTTACGATGTTCAATACCGCTTGATACTCATCAATCGCAGGGCCAACCACTTCGTCAGGCTGATTTCCCTGACCCAATTTTGTGATGGGGCCATCATGGAACCAGGAATAGCTATTTTCTCCATCAAGGCTGATGTACACAATCCCATTTCCTGGATTAAATTCAAAATTATTGATGTTTGATTCATAAGTACTTCCTTTTGGAACTACGGTTTTAACCATATAACTTCCTGAAGAGGCCTTAAAAACTTCTATCATACACGTCCCTTTATTTTGCTCTTCTTCAAGACTTACCACATTGAAGTTTAAAATTTTCCATCCACTTTTAAATTTTTTCAATACAAAAGTGGTGAGTTCAGTTCCTTTATTCCATGTTTCTCCTTTTGAAGACACCTGAACGGCAATCTCGCAAACTACAACTCCTGATTTTCCTCTTACTTTTGACCGCAGGATATCCTTAACTTCATATTTGACTTCCATAGCTTCAGTCCTTAATATCTGCTCCAAATAGGAATCCAAATCAGCATAAGAGCTTTGTATTAAGCCAAAATCGTCAACGACATTCGACTTGATGATGGTTGAAAACAAGTCCTTTGACACATAATTCAAGACACTTTGCTTGTCCCTGGTTTTTGTTATGTTTTCGTAGGATTTTGTATAATCCTTTATGAATTGCTCAATCTCAGTTTCTGGCTTCTGTGCAAATCCTGATTGAAAAACAAAAGTAGCAATGATAAAAAACAAAAATGTATTGATTATTCTTTTAGATAAATTCATAGTATTCATACTTAATTTTAGAAGTGCTAAAATAAATGAAATCTACTCTTATATGAAATAATAACCGTAGATAAAGTTAATATGGAGTATATAATAATGTAATAAATAGTCAATGTATGTATGTTTTATACCTGCTTCCTGAATTCTTTTTTTTATTATTGCGGAATCATCAAAATTGATAAAGGAATGAAGGCTTTAGATTCGTTAAACCAGGTGGCAGAATTTCATAAAACTTTTAAGCATCCCATAGAGGAAGCGCCTACGATACCGTCAAAAAAAAGATGTGCATTGCGTGTTGCCCTGATCAGGGAAGAGCTTGAGGAACTTGAGGCAGCGATACTTAATCATGATGTAGTGGAAATTGCAGACGCATTGTGCGACATCCAATATGTGTTGAGCGGAGCCGTGCTGGAATTTGGTATGGGAGAGAAATTCAGCGATTTATTTGATGAAGTTCAAAGGTCGAATATGAGTAAAAGCTGCAATACCCTCGAAGAAGCAGAAAAAACCATTCAACATTATAAAGAGCATAAAGGGATGGATTGTTACTATAAAGAGGTGGATGGACATTTTCTTGTGTATAGGAAGGAAGATAATAAAACCTTAAAATCAATACATTACTCCCCTGCTGATTTAAAAAGTATTCTCTCTCCGAAAGGATGAATCGGACAAAAAAATGCTTTTCGAATGTTACCTGGATTTCATCAACATGCAAAAGCAGCAATAATATTCTCCAACTGCCGGTTTGTACCTCTATAGCTAAATACCTGAAACAGGCACCAACGTATGTTTTAATAAAAATTTTACCCAAAAAAAAGCCCGGTAATTTACCGGGCTTTTTTTTTGACCTTCAAATATACTTTATGGCAGAATAACTGCTCTGTAATTATTTATAATCACGGGGGATATTGTTGCATTAAAATTAGTGTTGATGGTTTCAATAATGCCATTAGCCACCATGGAATATCCTCTAGGTGTGAGGTGCACACCATCCAATGAAAAAGCACCACCTGTAAGAAAATCTGCATTCACATTAACACCATCTGAAAAAATGCCTTCTTTCAATTCTCCGAGCAGGTCATTTACTTCAAATACGGCAATATCAGGACTAGCGGAAGCATATCCCCGAATGATACTATTGAAATTGTTGGTATATGAAGTAACGTTTACTGCTTCATCCTTAGTCAACACGTACTCATCTCCCAAAGGTACCACTACGCCAATGGCAGACAATGGATTATTCGGATCAGCAAGTTCTCCAATAATAGACATAGAGGTCAACAGAATAAAGTCCTGGTCATTGGCCTGTCTTATTTGACCATAGGCAGCCAAAGCGGGATTTATAGTTCCTAAAATGGAACTCAAATCAAACAAATCATTATCCTGAATAAGAATGGAATTGACTCCCTCAGCATATTGAACTTTCCTTTTATCAGCCTCTGATGCGGGGATAAGATTTAGGGCAACCAGACCATCTAGTGCAGCATTAAAACCACCAAAGGCAGTCATGCTCATTAATGTAGCAGCTGTAGCTTCATCTAAAGGGATGGAAGCATGTGGAACTGTAGTGAAAAATGGAGCGAGCGTAATATCCGGAATGGTGACCACGACACCTTTACCTCCTTGAGCAGTCAGTGTGGCAATCAACGCATCATATAAGGGCTTGAATTCCGTATCAGGATCAGTAAGCCCTCCCATGCCTGTTCCTGGAGCACCGGCAATTCCTGCTACGCCACCTGTAGAGGCATAACCCAACACATCGTTACTTCCCATCCAGCTCGTAAAAAAAGTAGGGGGATTTGTTGCTACCAGATCCAGGTACGACATATTCGTATCTTTGCCGCCAAGCATTCTGTAGAAGTAGGGATTAACCTGTGGGCTAGATCCGTAGCCATTGAACGTAATGTCTTTGATCCGTATACCCGGCACGCCAAGGTTGTTAAACGTACCTTCGACTTGATTTAGCCAATTAGGATCTGGGTCAAACTCCCCAAATGTAGGCGCCAGTGTGGTGACGTACATATAACCAGAGCCATTTCCGGGAATATCGGGCTGAATGAAATCACTTTGGGTTATTTCTTGCATTTGCTGAGCGATCAAATTCGGAAAGGATAACAATTGACCTTCCTGGTAAAGACCATTATCGGAATAGCCGGCAGTGAGTGAGTTACCTATTGATACGTAATTGCTAAAATCAGCACTGCCTGCAACAGGATCGGGAACGCTGATTTCCGGAGTACATGCATTGAATATTACTAATGCTGGTACGATATATATTAGATTTTTAATCCAAGTTTTCATTGTTCTGTAATTTAAAATTAAAATTTGTAAGCTATAGAAAGTCCCGGGATTAAGGCATTCAATTTGTAGGTACCCGGCATCACTTCCCTTGTGCCTGCAACAGGATCCAGAGTATTGGCATCTATTGCCTGCTGTTCTGTTTGCTCACGTTCGGCGCTATTAATATACAAGAAAGAGAGGTCGAGCTGAAAGCGCTCGCCAATGCTATACCCCAAACCGGCGGTCAAACCAAGGCGATCATTATCGGGAGTTTCAGCAGTCATATAACCATCTTGTACTGGTGTTTTATCATAATAAAATCCTGCCCGCAGTTGCAAATTGGATTCTAATTTATATTCTCCACCAAAATGAATTACCCATGAATCCTCATAGTTTCTCGGAGAACTGGTGTTCTCCAGCAGCGCTGTTGTTTCACCAAAACTAATATCCAGTGATTCGTAAGCTCCCCAGCCAACCCAATCAAATTGTGTTCCCAGCTCAAAACGCTCATTTACATGATACGTAAGCCCGACACTTATTACTGATGGCAAAGGAAGTTCTGCATTAAAAGTGTTGTCGGCAGGAAAATAGGATGCCAATGAAGCAGGAACCGTAAAATCTGCAGTTCCATCCTCTACGTTCATGGCAACCTTCGAACGATAATCTAATCCAATATCAAGTTTGTCGGATGCTTTGTATAGTAATCCAATATTGAAGCCGAAAGCTGTTGTAGCGCTACCATCTAATGTGGCTGAACCTTCTTCAAAAATATCTCCATCAACTCTGCCATCCTGCAATATTGATTTTTTTAGCAGTACACTGCCAATGGTTACATCAAGGCCTGCACCGATGGCCAACTTATCGCTGATTTTATAAGATATTGTTGGCTGGATCTGAATGGCTTTGAGTGACAATTCATTCAGGAGATCTCTTCCCGCCCATTCGTTTCCCCAATTCACACCAGAACCAAAGGGGGTAAATGCGCCAATGCCAAATTTTAGGTTGCTTTCTTGAGGTCCCCATACAGCAAATACATGAAACGGCGTTCCCATAGGATTGTCAGAGTTGGCAGTATAGTTGCTATATTCAGTTTCTGAATTCCAGTACGTTGTACTGGCAAAAATCGGATTGAATCCAATTTGAATACTATTATGGTCCATGAATCCCATAGCTCCGGGATTGAAAAATAAGCTTGATGCATCGCTATACATCATCACTCCTAAATTGCCCATACCGGTTGTTCTGTTTCCTTGCAGCAAAACCTGGTATCCGGAACCAAAACTGATATGGCTAATAAAAGTAAATAATAGACAAACTAAAGTAAGTTTTTTCATCATAATTAAAATTTAGTTATTTATCATAAAATAATTTGTTCTACTGTTATTTTAATGGAAAACTATGGTCCGAGAGCCAGAAGCCTGCCTACCGTCCAGGCAGGTCCGAAGTCTGGAGTCGGAAGAAAAGAATTCCAAAATCAGCAAATGTTAATGTTTCTTATTCCTGCATTGGTATTTCACCTTTTTTTACTTCGGTCTTCCAACTTCTGACAAAATTTACTATCTTCCATTAAACTCACGGTAGAACCAAATAATTTTACAATATAAAATTGTTTGGTTTGTTTAAGTGTAATTTTCCTTACTAAGGCTCCGGATAATTCAAAATCATAAAAAATTAGGATTGAATCCTTTCCTAAAAACCATTCATTACATAAAAAAGCAAAATTTGTCAGCGCAATTTGCAAAATATTATCACAAAAATATTTTTATACGATATTTAATCTTCACAATACCGGTTTTTTTACGTCATTATTTGCGTTTCTTTTTTATAGGCAGTTTTAATTCATTGGTTCTACCACGAACCTGCCTGGCCGCCAGGCAGGTTTAATGAAAGATAATAGATTATGTCAGAAGTCGGAAGACCGGAGACTGAAGACCGAAATTAAAAACGAGTAAAAAGTCCAAAGTAGGATTAAGAAACGTGAATAGTTGCTTATTCAAGAAGCCTCTTCTTCTGACTCCTGACTTCGGTCTTCCGTCCTTTACAACATAGGTTTCCATTAAAATCACAGTAGTACCAATTCATCAAGAGGAGTCACCGTATTCCCTTTTTTCTCATCAATATGATCCATGGCATATTCAGCGAGGGCAGTAATGCTCAGGCTGGGGTTCACCCCGGGATTACAAGGAATTACAGAACCATCAAGAACATACATGTTTTGATACCCATGCACCTCAAAATGATCATTTACAACTCCGTGTTCCTTAGTTTTTCCCATCGGGCACCCTCCCAATATGTGGGCAGTCATGGGCATATTCAAGATGATTTCCAGCCAGGAATTCTGTGCGATGCCATTCACTTTTTTAGCGTACCGGTTCATGACTTCCTGACCAATAGGGATGTAGGCCGGAACCTTCGAATCCTTGTCATTTTTAATGGATATGCCATGGCGAAATAAACCTCTTTTCCACACCATGCGCATCGAATTATCGAGTGACTGCATCACAAGGAATATAATGGAATTTCGCCCCAGGTTTCTGAAGCTGAAGGTGAGCCTTAAAAAATCCAGGGGGTGAGCAATGGCTGTAAGTATCCATTTAATAAATCGCTTAATACCACTGCCTTTGCCAACGGCTAGAGTTGCCAATTTTGCCATCGCCCCGGATTGGTCATTGTACTTGACGACTTCTATATGGGTATGCTCATCGGGATTGAAATACGAAGAAATAGCAATCCCATTGTTAAGCTTGCGGTCCGCATGGCTGACCCCGCAAAGTGATTCGGAATTTGTAAGGATATTTTCACCCAGTTGATCCGAAAGATCAGGCAGGGTTTTGTATTTAT
>JAUUZS010000323.1 GCA_030589835.1 Cyclobacteriaceae bacterium | reverse complement strand
TTAGCATGCTATGGAAGCGTAAAGAAATAACCTACCCATTTTGATCGTTCCTTTTCCTTTCTGCATCGATAAAATTTTTCAACATAATTTATATACAATTCTTAAGGTAAAATTATTGCCCTATAATCCGCCGTGTGTAGAAAAAATTATGTGTAATTTTAATCTATTAAAGGATTCGTTATAATTCCCGAACTTTGTTGATATTAGCAGGAAGTATTCTGTAAAAGCAACATGTATTCATTAATCGCTTATGGTAAATCATTACTTGGTAAAATTTTATCTTTTGTCACTGTTTGTGGTACAAGTTGCATGTTCCGGTGCGAATCAAAAAACTGAAGAGACAGGAAAGTCAGAAAAGTCAGAGCGGCCAAATATCATCCTCATAATGGCAGATGACATGGGCTATGAATGCCTGAGCAGCAATGGCTCCTTATCCTATAATACTCCAAGATTGGACAAAATAGGCGTTGAGGGAATGCGGTTTACACAGTGCTATTCTCAACCACTATGTACGCCTTCGCGTGTCAAAATCATGACGGGAAGATATAATTCCAATAACTACATCGATTTTGGCTATCTGGACAAAGAAGCGAAAACTTTCGGTAATGTGATGCAGGAGGCTGGATACAAGACGATGATTGCTGGCAAATGGCAATTGAATGGAGTAAATACAAAAGAAGAAGGACACACTGATATGAACAGGCCACATCAATTTGGCTTTGATGAATATTGCCTTTGGTGGCTGACCTCAAAAGGATCACGATATGCTGATCCTAAAATCGTAGTAAACAGCAAAAAAATTCCCGCCACAATTGATGACTACGGCCCGGATATCGTTTCGGACTATGTGATTGATTTTATCGAACGTAATCAGGATAAGCCTTTTTTTGTCTATTACCCGATGCTGCTGGTTCATGCACCTTTTCAGCCCACACCTGACTCGCCCGAATGGACTTCCATTGAAACCAGGACCAATAAAGATAACAAGTATTTTAAAGATATGGTGGAATACACCGATAAGGTGGCAGGAAAAATTTCAGACAAGCTTGATCAGCTGGGCCTTGCGGAAAACACCATTTTAATCTTTACAGGAGACAACGGCACGCCGTCAGGTTTGGAAACCATGACAAAAGATGGCGTTTATCCCGGAGGAAAAGGACGTTTACAAGATAATGGTACCAATGTCCCACTAGTAATCAGTTGGCCGGGAGGCATTAATAATAAGCGGACTTCCCATGAACTCATTGAGTTTAGCGACTTCCTGCCAACTTTCGTCGATGCCGGCAAGGCACAGCTACCTCAAAATATTGACGGGCAAAGTTTCTACAATTTGTTATCCGGACAACAATACAAACCCAGGGAGACGGTGTTTGTCCACTATTACCCAAACCCGCAAAAGGTAAGCGAGCGAAGTGGCTGTTTCGTAAGAACCACCAAGTACAAGCTGTACTCCGACGGAAGGTTTTTTGATTTGAAAACTGATAAATGGGAAAAAAATAAATTGAATACCAGTTCATTGAATCAGGAAGAGGCAGCTATATATCAGCATTTGAAAGATGAGCTGAAGGATAAATCCATTTGGGACTTCACAGTGCCTCACCGGGTTTTTTAAGCTAAGAAAATAAATATTTGGTTTAAAAAAATTACCTTGTTTAGTAGGTAAAGTGAACAATTAAGAAAAACATAAAAACAGTTTGATGAAAAACGTGTCAGTTAACTTAAAAATATTGGCTTTTATTCTGTTCGTAGTATTAAATACTTCATGTTCCGAGGGAGTTGAACAAAAGCAAAAATCAGAAAAGCCAAATGTCTTATTGATCCTAACCGATGATCAGGGATCGATCGATGTGAATTGTTACGGGTCAAATGATCTTCAAACTCCCAACATGGATCGAATTGCAGATCGGGGAGTGCGCTTTACAAATTTTTATGCCGGAGCGCCTGTTTGTTCTCCATCACGAGCCGCATTGCTCACAGGAAAAACCAATCTTCGGGCAGGATTGAAGGGGAATGTGCCGGTGCCTGAATATGCCAACAAGCTGGAAAAATATGGCATGCCTACTGAGCAAATTACGATGGCAGAAATGTTGAAAACCAATGGCTATTATACCGCATTAGTAGGCAAGTGGCATTTGGGACATCAAAAGGAAACCCTCCCGAATGGGCAAGGATTCGATCATTTTTTTGGTCATCAGCGCGGTTGCATTGATAATTTCTCGCACTTTTTTTATTGGCAGGGGCCGAATAAGCACGACTTGTATCGAAATGACGAAGAGGTGAATTATCCTGGTTCGTTTTTTCAGGACTTGATGGTCGATGAAATAAAAGGAATAGTAAACACAAAAAGGGAAGAACCATTTTTTATTTATTGGGCCTTTAATTCACCCCACTATCCTTATCAGGGATCACAAAGGTGGCTGGAGCATTACCAAGACATGCCTTCGCCCCGAAAGGAATATGCCGCATTCTTATCTACGACTGATGAGTCCATTGGTAAGGTGATCAACGAATTGGAGCGCATTGGTAAATTGGATAACACGATCATTATTTTTCAGTCCGATCATGGACATTCGCTTGAAGAGCGTGCCTTTCATGGAGGAGGAAGTGCAGGGCAATTGAGAGGGAGCAAATTCAGTCTTTTTGAAGGGGGAATTCGTGTGCCTGCCATCATAAGCTATCCGGGGGTAATTCCTGAAAGTGAAGTCCGGAATCAGGTCGTTATGGAAATGGATTGGTTTCCTACCGTTGCCGCATTGACAAAAACAAAAATTGATGTTGATCAGCTTGACGGAAGAAGCCTCATGCAGATTATTTTGAAGAAGGATCAGGGTGATCCGCACCAGGTAATGCATTGGCAAAATGGTAGCTATGATGAAAATAATTGCCAGTGGGCGATTCGTCAGGGCGATTGGAAATTGATAGGAAATGCTCGGGATCCTAAGCTTGAATTGACAAGCAGGGAAAAAGTGGACAAACTCTTTTTGGTGAATTTGAAAATGGATGTCACGGAAAAGGAAAATCTAGCCGATAAGTACCCTGACAAACTAAAGGAGCTGAAGGACATGCACACAGCGTGGATCGCCCAGGTGAGGGAAGAAATGGGACAGATGTGATGGAGTGAGTGAAGGTAGTTTGGAGTGCATAAATACACTTTTTTAGCCCCGGTCTGTGTCTTCACAGACCGGAAAGGCTGATGGTTTGTGAGGACACAATCCATGGCGAAATAGTGAATAAAGCATCTAAAGTTTTAGATGCTTTGAATTTTAAGTTCTCCAGGCATTCAATTTAGAAGATGAATAGAAATGGTTGATTTAAATAAAATGAAAACTTCGATGTATTTCCTTTTGTTCCTTGTGGCTTTTGCCTGTGGCACTAAAAAGGAAGTTCAGGAATCCTCCAAAGCTTATGATTTTGTTGATCCTTTGATCGGAAGTGTAGCCAAAACAAAATATTATGGCAGGACTTTTCCCGGCGCAACCCTGCCATTTTCTTTGGTGCAACTAGGCCCCGATACCTACACAGGAGGTGATGTAGGATCAGGATATTCTTATGAACACAATACCATTGAAGGATTCAGCTTTGTACACATGAGTGGGGTGGGATGGTTTGGCGATTTTGGAAACCTGCTCGTTACACCAACCAACGGAACTTTTCATCCTAATCGCGGAAGTGTCGAAAACCCATCGAGTGGATATCGTTCTGCTTTTTCGCACGAAACGGAAATCGCTCAAGCAGGCTATTACTCCAGTGTCTTGCAGGATTACAACATTAAAGCTGAAATGACAACCACCCAACATGCCGGGATGCTGCGATTTGCTTTTCCTGAGGACGCATCCAACCGTATTCAGATTGATTTGGCACGTCGGATTGGAGGCACTTCATTGGAACAGTATGTCCGTGTGATTGATGACCATCGGATTGAAGGATGGATGAGGTGTGCTCCCGAGGGGGGCGGATGGGGAAATGGCAAAACCAACATGGTCTTTTATACCGTATTTTTCTATGCCGAATTTTCAGAAGCTTTTCAGGATTATGGAGTCTGGTCTGCCAACATCCCGGATGCGCAATCCCGAAAGGTACACGATGTGGTGACCGAGGAATATCAGGAATACATCCGCAATAGCGAAATCATTGAAAAACCATCAGAGCTGAAAGGCAAGCACCTGGGTTTTTATGCCAATTTTCCTCATCTGAAAGAAGGAGATCAGGTGAAATTTAAGGCGGGAATATCCTTCGTGGATCAGGAAGGAGCACGCAACAACCTGAAAAGTGAAATGGATCATTGGGATTTTGAGAAGGTGAAATCCGATGCAATTGCCAAATGGTCAGAACAATTGGATTTGATAAAAATAAAGGGGGCAACTGCCAAACAGAAAACCATTTTCTACACTGGTCTTTATCATGCGATGATCGATCCACGGAAATTTACGGATGGCGATGGTCGGTATTACCTGAAAGAATCCGGCATCAACGAGGCGACTTCATTTGATTACAGGACGATCTTCAGCGGTTGGGATGCCTTCAGAAGTCATATTCCATTGCTTACCATTATTGATCCAAATTCTGTGAATGAATTAATTAATTCCTTGATCCGAAAAGGGGAAGATGGAGGAATGGGTTTTCCCAAATGGGAAATTGCAGGTTGCTATTCCAATTGCATGTTGGGCGATCCGGCAATTCCTGTAATTCTTGATGCGTACACCAAAGGAATCCGTGGCTATGATTTGGAGAAAGCGTATCAACTTGGTAAGCAAACTTCGCTCGGCCCCCAAACCTTGAGAAATGGTTGGGAACATTACAATTCGCACGGCTACGTAGCTTGTGATACCGTTCCCGAAAGGTGGAAAGGCTATTATAAAGGAGTTTCGGCTACGCTGGAGAACAGTTATGCCGATTGGAGTCTCAGTCAGATCGCAAAAATAGTAGGAGATCAAAAAGGGGCTGCATTGTTTGCTGACCGTGCGCTGAACTACCGTAATGTGTTTGATGAAAATGTCGGATATGTGCGTGGGAAGTTGAAAAACGGGAGTTGGATTCCCTGGCAAGGCGAACTGGTTTTTGGTCAGGGATGCATCGAAAGCAATCCTCTGCAGCAGATGTGGTTTGTGCCGCACGATATTTCCGGATTAAAATCTTTCCTTGGTGAAGATCGGTTTTTGAAGGAGTTGGAGGAGCTTTTTGAGCGCACACCTCAAGATTTCTCCTACAACGAATGGTATAATCACGCCAATGAGCCGGTACATCAAATTCCCTACCTTTTTAATTATACCAAAAAACCATGGCTCACACAGAAATGGGTAAGGGAGATTATGGAAAAGGCGTATGACACCACACCATATGGCATAATGGGCAATGAAGATGTGGGACAAATGTCGGCCTGGTATATATTGAGTGCCATGGGATTTCATCCTGTTTGTCCCGGTGATCAGAAATACATGCTCGGCAGTCCGTTATTTGATGAAGTGGAAATTAAATTGGAGCAGGACTATTATAAAGGAAAGACTTTTAAAATAAGAGCGATAAATAACGCATCGGAGAATGTGTATGTGCAAAAAGTTTCCTTAAAC
>JAUUZS010000015.1 GCA_030589835.1 Cyclobacteriaceae bacterium | reverse complement strand
CCTGCTATGGAAACAGCATCGCTTGCAGCACCTGTCTGATCACCAAGACGGGCACGGAGATATCGAATAATGATATCATTGCCATTTATTCTCAAACTTCCATTTCCAAGTGTAATGCCATCGCCTGGCGCTGTTTGACCTGCGATAGTGATATTTGGTTTATCAACATTCAATGAGGATTTCAGCATGATATTGCCCGAGATATCAAAAACAATGGTTCGAGGACCACTCGCCGTATTAATGCCGTATCGTAATGATCCGTCTCCTGAATCGTTTAGGTTGACAACATGGTATACATCTCCACCACGCCCTCCTGTAGCATATTTCCCAAATCCCTCAGCTCCCGGAAATGCAGGGGTCTTTGCAGGCTGCGACATTAATATAGATTCGCATGCCAGGAAGCTCAGTATAACTATCGAAAAAAATATACTATTTCTCATTGTGCTATTTCTTTAATAATTTTTTCACTGTGAAATTTTTGTACACCGCTGCGCTAACGCATTTATGCCTTAGGCCAATAGGTCCTTCTACAATTTTCGGATGTTGTTGATAGTTCCATTTGTACAAAACACTTTTTTGATCAGTGCTTACCTTCATATAAAGATCAAAGCCTTTCTTAATGATTGTGATATGGTGTTTGACGTCTTTTTCAAAAAAACCGGTGTTATAAGCTGCTCCAAGCTCGGTCCCTGTCATTTTCTGTTTTAAATCCGGGCGATAGCGCCGTGCCCTGATATAATCTCCATCTTCAGAAAATGCAGCATAACTAATATGTAGGGTATTCATGTTGTTATAATACACCTGCATTGCCGGAACCTCTCGCATTGCATTCCAGTCCTTAATATTCTTTGAGTATTCTCCCTCCTGGCTTCCCGTTGCCTGGATATATATGATATTAACTGATCTGTCCCGGTTATCAATCCGGGTATAATCGTACTCGATCAATAAATCTCCTGAAAAAGATTGTTTCGTCCATAGAACTACATCATGAGCACTATTTTTTCGTTCAGGCCCGGTATATAAAGCCATACCATCTGCTCCATTTTCAACATGTCCTATTTTGCCATCAAGTGACCACTTTTTCTGCCACTTTTTTGTCCCCTTGTCCGAAAAAACATTTTTCCATTTCGATTGGTACAACTCCTTAAATCGTTTCTCATCAGCAGGAGTCGCAATGCAATTTTTCTTCTTATTACTTTTGTCAAGTACATTTTCTTTGGGAGCCCATTTTGGTTGCCAACTTTTGTATGTTTTTAGTACGTCCTTAGGATCATTATCATACCAACCGTATCCATTTCGTCTTTCATAGCCAATTTCAGCAAGTGTATTTTTTTTTATTCCATCTCTATCACAGAAAAAGGGGCGGTTATCTTCTAAGTCATAAAATCGAGCCCACAATGTAGGGGCATCATTGTCCTGAATAACTTTTCTATCATTTTTCCCCTCCTTATTTTTACTCCTTTCAATTCGAATGCCTTCAATTTTTACTTGATCAAACCAGGCAACTGCAGATTGAATGGCGGCTATAATTTCCGGTGAAGGATTGTCAATTTCCATTAATAATAACACTATATCTACAGATTCACTTCCACTCAATGATGGCAGTTCATAAGATCTTGCCAAGGCTGGTAATAATGTCTCTTCATCATGCTGGGCACACCACGCAGTCAATACTCCATTTTGATTATACTGTGTTTTAAGAATAACTTCAACTCCCTTTTCATATGCAGTTTTAGCTTTTAATACTATGGCATCATCCAACTCAACAGAAAATCGGTCACCCTTTTCAGCAATGCTTTTCATCACATTCATCACATTGAGCATAGCATTATCGTTATAGGTAATGTGCGTATAATAGCCCTTTCTCTGAGGGTAATACTGCGGCCACCCACCATTTTCATATTGTGCTTCGAGCAAGTAATTTATGCCTTTATGAAATGTCTTTCGATATTGTTCATCATTGGTTTTACTATAAACTTTTGAAAGGAAATCCAGCTCCGTGACCGTAGCGCCATTATCGATGGTAGCTCCAATACCTTTCGACTTTAGCTCAAGTAATTTCTCCTTTTCTCCTTCTGCCAACTCCCGGTGCATAGCGGTGTTCTTAGGCCATCCTCCTACATCGCGTTGATACAGCAACACGTTTTCTGCTACAGAAATGGCTTCTTTTGTTCCGTACCAGGCATCGGGTTGATCATAGACTACCTTTTTCCAGCTAAGATCACTTAAATCTTGTTGTGCATAACATAACGCGTTAAAGAAAAATAGCAGTAAATAACTAAATATCAATATTTTACGCATAACTAGTATAATGGATTATAATGAGTTAAACTGTCCATTCAATTTATATAGTAAATTTCAAAAGATCTTCGTGAATAATTTCATGATTCTCAATAAACGGGTGCAGTTTATTTTCAAGAATTTATTATTTCGGGCACATGCCTTTTGTTCATAAAATCGAATGGATTCTTTTGGCTTACACTTTTAAAAGAATGGTCATAACTAATTCTAAAAATCAGGACAACCTGCATTCCTATCCGTCGGATTAGTTGTTTAATTATTTGATCTTAAAATTAAAAACATCCCCGGAGCTAAGACTCCCCGGGGATGTTTTAACCAAATTAACCAATTAAAATACTACTCTATTATTATTTCATTTAAAGGCAAGTCCTCAGGAGAATATGCTCCTTCTGTTTCGATAATGATATAATCGAACAATCCATCATAGGTATTGCTTCCACTTCCATCACCAAAGGATATGTTATACCCTTTGCCTGCTTTAGGCTCAAGTGCCGAAATCAAAGCTTCAATTGGATTCGTATCTTCATTTACATATACCTTAACCACATTGGTAATTTTGTTAATTGAGATACGGTAGGTATTCCATACTAATGGATCTAAGCCATTCGGATCATCCTCATATTTATATTGATCTATATCCGTTCCATCCAGCTTGACATCTTCAACCCAAAATTGAAAACGCCAGTCACCCATATGAATAGACATTTCTGCATAACGATCCGGGGTATTGGTGTCAATTCCTTTTGCCCGGAATATCACAGTCATCTCATCTGGCTCAGCATTGATTCCCAAATCAGCATAAGAGAATTTTGCGCTACCGCTTTTGTTACCGTCATAAAGCAGACTGGTAAAATGATTTACTTTGCCTCCCAGTTCTGCAAAGTCGTCATCTTCGACTACAAAAAATGCAGCATCTTCATCACCGACGGCTCCAGGTATTAAATCATTTGGATGAACGGTACAATCATAGATGAAACCGGTAAATTCGATTGCACCATAATAATTTACAATGATTTTATAAACTGTTTCAAAACTCCCATTCACCACTTTGATCGTAGGGTTATCTGCCGTGAGGTCAATGACTCCCAAAGGATCCGGCACCACAGATTCCCCAAAAAACTCCGCACTAAATGATGCAGCAGACAGGTCAATTCCATCCAATACTTCCAGCATTATGCTGTCATTGGTGATTTTTCCTACCACATCTACCGGAGAAGTCAGCATGAAAGTGCTCAGTGATGGCGGCACTACATTGGCCATGACCATCACATCACGTGTTTCAACATTGGAAGTTACCGTATAGGTAACTGGATTAGTCAAATCTGTAATTCCGGGAAGTGGTTCAATCGATCCGAAATAGGAAACCAAAATATCCAGATCGAGCTGGGTAACATCCGTTCCTTCCGGAATAGTTACCAATACAGTATCAATATCCTCAGGAATAGCATCTAAATTATCCACTCTATACACAGAGTTGTTCACGATTACTTGCTTAATCTCTGCTTTGATGGGAACTGTATCAGGTCCGGTTATCTCTTCCTGGCAAGCAGTAAATAAGGCTATGCTCACTACCAGAATAATGCTTAATACGCTTATGAATTTAAATCTTGTTTTCATCTCATTAAATTTAAAAAGTTGGAAATAGGTTTAATAACCGTCGTTTTGGCCATAACCGTTCTCATCTCTAATAATTACATCAGTCGGAATGGGTCGCTTAAGAGATTTTTTACCTGCATTAAAAGGGTCATATCCCTGATCAAGATAACGAACTACTGATGGATTGTATAGACTCACCCTTTCTTCCAATTTACCGGTACGTCGCAAATCCATCCAGCGCTTGCCTTCACCCATTAATTCCCTTCCTCGTTCGTCCAGGAGGTCATCAATATCAGCTCCACTTGACAACACATCCCAGCTCCTTGCTCTTACTGCATTGATATCTTCATCGCCTGATAACCCTTGATTTATTCTTGCTTCAGCACGTATTAAATATGTTTCAGCTAATCTGAAAAGGAAAAAATCGCGGCTATTATCACTTTTTGTTAATGCTTGAGGGTCATCAAATTTCTTAACCCATGGATAGTTCTTACGATCCCACTCTTCACTTGCCGGAACCCATACCGTATAATCTTCAAGGAAAACCCAATTTGAGGGAGAAGGATTAAGAGGATCATTTACGTATGAGGCATGCGGATAGACAGCAGAAACAACTTTATCATCCTCGGGTTTGCCTGCATCATAATAGTCATAGTAAGGATCATTTTTGTTCACCATAAAGGATCCTTCATATCGTTTGTCCTCCGGAGCATATTGTAAGTAACATTGATCCGTAGGCCTGATTTGTCCATGTCTGTATGGCATTCCAGCAGTGATAGCAGCATATGACCCTCCCCAGGCATGTGCGCAATGTCCACCAACTGCATTGATCAGTGAACCACGATCAAACTGAATAGCGAAAATAACCTCCCTGTTCTCTTCATTTCCAGGATTAAATACATTTTCAAAATCGGCAAGAAGGTTATAATTCCCACTTCCAATTACTTTTGTGGCATATTCATCAGCCTTTGCGAAATCATCGGAACCGGCAAATGCCGTATATCCTCGTGAAAGATACACCAATGCCAGTAAATGTTCTGCGGCACCTTTAGTTACTCTTCCATAGTTTGCTTGCTGTGCAGGTAACATATCTTTCACAGCCTCCAGTTCACCTATGATAAAGGCATAAACTTCTGCTTCAGAATTTCTTTCAAACGAAGCAATAGGTTCGTCAAAAGCCTCTTCAACAATAGACACCCCTCCGTACATTTCAACCAGGATATGGTACATATATGCGCGTATAAACCGCACTTCAGCAGTTCTGGCATTAAGCTCATCAAATGGTTCTGTTTTATCTGCCCATTCCAATGCCAAATTGTGCAACTGGATAGACTTATAACAATTTGCAAAAACCTTGGCCACCCAGTTGTGATCAGGTGTTAACAAATAATATCCATCCATGATATCGTTTTGATCAGCGAGATTACCCACACAGAATAGATCTGTTCCCAATAAAGTCAGGCCTTGCAGGGAAGTAACATTTCCCTGAGAATCATCATCAACATTCATATCGGACCAGAGCTCCCTTAAAGAAGAATAGCTGGCAATTACAAGCGATTCGTATCCGCCTTGCGTAGCGTAAAATTCATCCGTGGTTATAGATGATCTATTATCTTCCTGAAGGTAATCGTTACAGGATGTATTGAACAATACCGTAACTAATATTATAATTCCTATTTTTTTCATGATATTACCTTTTTACAATTAAAAACTAACATTTACACCAAGCTGCATGGTCATATAACTAGGACCATCGTTTGCTCCCCTGTCGCCAAATTCCGGATCGTGTCCCTGAAAATCTGTGATCAGAACCGGATTGGTTATATTAGCATAAACTCTCAACCCTTGTATCTTCATTCTTTCAATTGCTAGTGCTGGTATGCTATAGCCTAGGGTAATATTTTGTATCCTGGTAAAAGAAGTCTCTCTCATATTTTGTAACTGAGCTCCTTTACGTCCCCAGTAGGTGTCGCTCAAGAAAGCAGGGCTCGGTGCCTCATTAGAAGGATTGGTGATGGTCCAGTAATCATGTACAACCGTATTTCTACTGGTATATATCAGATCATTGAAAAAGCTACTCTTTTTCATGATCCCCTGTTCCGTGTATACTGACATGGAAAGATCAAAGTCTTTGTAGGTCAGCTTAGTGAAAAAGCTTCCCATCCAGTCAGGAATAGGTTTGCCAATAACTGTTCGATCATATTGGGCATCAATTTTTCCATCCGGAATTCCCTCAGGCCCACTGATATCCCTGATTTTAGGCATCCCTGGTTCTCTCCCCCAATCTTTTGCTTCTTCAAGTTCATCCAGTTGCCATATTCCTATCATGTCATAGTTGTAGTACACATTTACCGGCTGACCAATGAATAATCCATTTACCACATCGTCAACTTCTCCTAAGTTGGTTTCAACAACTGAATTATTATTTTTTGAGAACATAAACGATGTTTCCCATGTCCAATCGCTTGTTTGAATATTGATCGTTCGCAATGAAACTTCAATACCTTCGTTACGTACAGATCCAATATTATCCGTCATCTCATCCCAACCCATAGGAATAGGTAACTTTCGGTCCATTAACAAATTTTTTGAGAGTTTTGAATACGCATCTACTGTTCCTGATACCCTACCATTATAAAATCCGAAATCCAGGCCTACATTAAATTCCTGTGTTCTTTCCCAGGTCAATGCGTTGTTCGCGATTCCCGATGGCCCAATACCGTTGGAAAGCAGGCCCCCGAAGTCATAATAATGCAATTGATTCGCATTTACATTGGTTTGAAATGCCCCTATATTGTTGTTTCCTGTAAAACCATAACTTGCCCTTAACTTAAGTAATGTCACGACTGAAGCGCCGGATAAAAACTGTTCTTCGTTAATTTTCCATCCGAGGGCTGCAGAAGGGAATGAAGCCCATTTGTACCCCTCTCCCAATTTCGAAGATCCATCCCATCTGGCGGACACGGTAAATAAGTATTTATCAGCATAATCATAGTTGAATCGTGCCATGTAAGAAACTAATCTATTCATGATATAAGAACTTTCACTTCTTGATCTTTCGAGTGCGGTTCCCATATTATAAAAAGAAGTACTTTGAGGCAGGTTTCTTACCTGAAAATCATAATCCTCCTGTTGAAAGTCATAAAGGCTAAAAAGTCCTGTTCCTTGTATGGTATGCTGTCCATACGTTTTTTTGGCATTTACCATATTATCCCAGGTATAATTGAGTCGATGCCGGTTAAGGACTGATGCATTGGTTTTTTCCTGCTTACCTCCGCCTGATTCAGAATAAAGCCCGACCCATGATGCATCGCGCAACCAGTAGTATCGTGGCATAAAATCTGTTGATACACTCAGCCATTTGGTTGGCTTGTATTTTAAGTATAGCTTAGCAAGAAGATCGATCGAACGCTCCTGGTTGTTTGAGTATTTTTGATCCAATAAAGGATTCATCGCGCCTGTTGACCATCTTGCAGGTTTAATCGTTAATCCTTCATCTTCCCAGAGCCATCCTGTTGGATCTTCAGACAATGCAACCGGTGGCATCCTGTAATAATTCAATATACTTTTTCCGCCTGCTACTTCCGTCTCCCTTAAACCGGTACGGAATTGACCTCCCATTTCCCATTTATCATTAAACTTATGGTTCATGTCAAGACTAAATGTGAATCGATCCATGTAATCTTTTGGAATAAAACCTTTTTCTCTTTGGTAACCGCCTGTCATGCCAAATGAGGTTTTACCTGTCATTCCCCTTAAGGTTATATAATGGTTGGTGATGAAACCATTCTCCATAAATTCCTCCTCCCAGTTATAGGTCTCACCTGCTGCAATACGTCGCTCTATCTCGCGGTCCCACTCTTCGCCTGAAACAGGCCTAACTTCATTAGTGCTACCAAACACATCTCCACTAAATGGCTCCAGGCTATTGCCTTGAGAAGCAGCGATTTTATAATTCAACCATTGCTCTGCATCCATCATAGGTGCCAAATGTGCCGGTGTTTTCACACCATAATATCCATCATAACTTATCGATATCTTATCCGTAGATCTTGCTGATCCTTTGGTAGTAATAATTACGACACCATTAGATCCTCTGGATCCATAAATTGCCGTAGATGAAGCATCTTTTAATACATCTAATTGCTCGATGTCATTTGGATTTAAGAAATTGATATTATCCACAACAAGACCATCAACCACATATAGAGGAGATCCACCTGAAATTGAGTTCTGCCCTCTGATTACAATATCATACCCAACATTTGCACGGCCAGAAGTTCTGGAAATGTTAACTCCGGCAATCTGACCTTGGAGTGCCTCAATCGCATTAGATGTACCACGTGATTGAATTTCGTCTGAAGCCACACTTCCGACAGATCCTGTCAGGTCTTGCTTTCTAACTGTGCCATATCCAATTACAACTATTTCTTCCAATGCTGTAATATCAGGAACCATATTGATATTGATTGATGACTGATTACCAACTGTGATTTCCTCCTGCGTATATCCCACAGAACTAAAAACTAAAATTGTATTAGCATCAGGAACTTCTAGCGAATAATTCCCTTCAACATCGGTCACTGTCCCTTGTGAGGTACCCTTTATTACAATGTTGACGCCGGGTAAGCCCTCCCCATCATCAGATGAAGTGACATTACCAGTCACATTCACTCCCTGAGCCATTAGTGCACTTACTAAGACTAGCTGGAGTGCAATACCCAACAAAAAAATTTTTGCATGGGGTAAAAGCATTTTCTGTAGTTTGTTTTTCATAATATTTAATATTTAAGTAAAAAATAATCAATCTTTGGGCATAACATGTATTGATTCCCTACATACAAAATTGAAAAATAATCCTCGGATTGCGGTGTGATAAACTGTTTGGAATGGGGGGTCAAATTATTAATTTGTGGCAATTATCACTATTGGAGTGGCTTTTTGAGCGATTTTATAATATTACCTCCCGTGCTCTATAGGATACCACTCCTTATTCGTGTTGGTGAAACGTTCCAGATTCTTATAGATGGAATGTTTCTTTAGATCATTCTATTAATTCCCTTGGAATTGATCAATCGGTTAGATGCACAGGGCCAATCAATGATGTAAAAGGAGGTAGGTCAAGACCATACCTATGTTGGCGTAAATTTTCCACAACAGAGTACCTTGATTTGTACGGACAATAATTGTATATTTGTACGTATATTAATACGTTGTAGTTATGGATGCAAAGTTGACTTTAAAATTGGATAAGTTTGTGATTGATAGAGCAAAAGAATATGCTGCATCTCATAAAAAAAGTTTATCAAGGATGATTGAGTCTTATCTAAAATCTCTAATCGATAAGGATTTACCAAAATCAAAGGATGATATTGAGATTTCTCCTTTTGTTAAAAGCATGCAGACAGGTGTAAAGTTACCTTCTGATTATGATTACAAAAAAGCATATGGAGATTATTTAGCAGAGAAATATACATGATGGATAAATTATTTTTAGATATCAACGTAGTCATAGATTTACTAGGCGAACGAGAGCCATTTTATAATTCTGCTGCTAAAATTGCAACTCTTGCTGATAAGACGAAAGTAAAATTAATTGTATCTGCTCTTACTTATTCAACCGTATTTTATCTTTTGTCAAAATTTGAGGGTAATGAGGTAGTGAAGGATAAGTTACGCAAATTCAAGGTGATTGCTGAAACTTCTGATTTAACGGATAAAATCATAGACAAAGGACTTTCCTCAAAGTTCACTGATTTCGAGGATGCATTACAATATCATTGTGCAGTAAAAATGGATTGCAATATTTTAATTACGAGAAACGAGAAAGATTTTAAAGAATCAGAAATTCCTGTGATGACACCTGATGAATACTTGAATACTTTAAATGAAAAATAAATTACGCCTTGCATCGTGTATATGAAATGCGGGACTACACTGGTATTAGGTTTAGCGAAGCGGTCCTAAGACCATCGATCAGAAAGTGAAACTCCAGGTGGTTTTTTTAACGTAGAACAGCTTGGATTGATATTGTACGCATACTTAGCCCTCAGCTTTCCGGGTATAGCTGAACGAAGCGTTTTCACCTTTCCTGAGTTTTGGAAACACTGAGAGAAGCTTTTTCGTCTTTCCTAAGATTCAAGAAAGCTGAGCGGCAAGTTTTCAGGCTTCCGCAGGTCTGCGGATTGCTGAGCGGCGAGTTTTCACCTTCTTGCAGGTACGCAGAGCTGGGATTGATATAAACATTGTGCATGAAGGTGCCACCCTTTCAGGGTTTATTTATACAATTTATTTGACGCAGGGCTTCGTTTTGCTTCGCCCTGAGCTTTTAGCTAACGGGGCGTTGCTCCAATCGCCTCCAATCGCCCTCGTTTGTAACGAGGGTGTACGAACATGGCATTTATAATGCCTAAAACATTCCCGACGGCGATGAAATCGCCAGGCTCGCCCATCACCCTTGCAAACGGTGATGATGTGGTAGAACCACTTCTTAATATTTATTTTTTATTGATGGATACCAGTACGGGGTTCGCTAGTTCTTTGGCAGTTTTTTTTATGTAATTCATAAACGCTGCCTCATCTTGAATTCCATCATGTTCTCCTTCCCAGGCCGCTAGAAAATAATAATCAAGATTACCTGACTCAGGATTGAGCTTAACAACATGGCTGTACTCGTCTTCTGTAAATCCTTTAAAAAGGTCATTTGAAAAGAATACTGCCAAACCAAGCTTATCATTATTCAAACTCTGCATCCCATAAGTGGCTATATATCCCCAACTAGAAGCATCCCCTTGCTCCGCAAATAGTCTTGCATTCTTATCTTTTCTAATACCAGTGCACATATTATCCAGTTGGCCTGATGTCCTGATTTCGTGATGAGTAAGCCGTGTGCCCGCATGAATACTTAACACAGATTCTACATCCACTGATTTTTCGGCAACCTTCCATCCAAAATAATTAGATTTTATTGCTGAATAAATCATTCCATTTTCTGAAATCTGACAGCTTACACTATCTGTCTTATCGATACGAATGGCCTTATCCCTATAAAAAGTAGCTGGGGTTCCTAACCCTAGTGAACTCCCAACCTTTAGCACATCCATACCCCATGGTTGCATTTCATGATAGGACTCAAAGCCATCCAGTCCCACATTTTGCATAATCATCTGATTGGTTTTTTTACCGAATACATCGGTGGCCCGCCTCCAATCCTGATAGAAACGATATCCAACCAGGTCAGATTCCCACCCCGGTCCTTCGTACCTGATAAAGAATGAGTGATCCGTGTGCTCATCCGGAATCCTGAGATACGTGATATTCTCAAATTCACCTCCTATGTATTTTTGGTTTTCAAAATGTCCGCCCTTTTTAATGGATAACTCAGCCTGTGTTCTCTTTGAAAATGACCGTACGGGATCTTGGGGCGACCTACTTCTTAAGGTGTATTCCTTCACTTCGTGAGGTTCTAGCAGATTCACCATAAACATATAGTTGTCTGTGCTAAGCTGGGACACCACTTCCTGATCACCATCAAAAACAGCCATCTCATTTAGTTGTGTTCCTGATAGATTATTCGATACACTTTTGGCATCAATCGATATTAAGACTTCCTTTCGCAACATTTCCGTAGCATTATTTACCACTACAGTATATGCTTGAGATTCCTGATGTCCTGCCTTATTCGGACTGCAACTATAATAGATGAAAAGAATAAACAAATAAAAATGTAGATTTCTGCCTGGTTTCCAATTGAACCTTTTCATTATGTATAGTTAAAAATGTGTAAAAGCAAGGCAAAGATTAATACAAGTTTGAATCCGCTTGTCATTCTTCACCTTTTATCATTCGTTATTTATTTTAAACTGATTTCAATGTCTGTCCAAACATCGTATTTACAGCAAAAATTTTTCATCGTATGGATTGGAGCACTTTTATATGAATAACATAAATAGCCCCCTCGCTCAATTTCAGTTCACCTGAACGTATTTTATACAATACTCGTTAAAATCATTTTACCTTAAGTAGGATAAACTGTCTGAAAAAGGGTGTCATATTATCACTAATCCAGTTTTTATATGCTAAATGATCAATATTTTGAATAGCTTTAGTCTTTGATAACCATTTTTTTAAAAGGGCCGATTATATGGAGAGGAATTATAACATATATTTTTTCAGATCCCTGATATCCGTAACGACAGTATTGTTGTTGCTTGTAAACACCACTTCCTTTGCGCAAAAAATACATAACTTCGAGCGCATAAGCGTAGTGGACGGACTATCACAAAATTTTGTGCAAAGCATTTTATGTGATGATAAAGGATTTTTATGGTTTGGGACCTGGGACGGCCTTAACAGGTATGATGGGAGGCAATTCAAAGTTTTCAGGGTAAATCCCAATCAGGAAAATTCACTCACCAGCAACCGTATCATTGACCTTTGGCAGGATAAACAAAATACTTTATGGGTAAAAACCAACGATGATTATTTTCATTACTTTGTTGAGGAGACCTACGAATTTATCACTTTTCCGTACTACCTGAAATCGCTGGAAGAAAGGAATAGTACCATTACTTGTTTTGTCGAGAGCAACAAGCAAGAGGTACTACTAGGATCTTCAAATTCCGGATTATATTATCTTACTTATAATCACGAAACAAATCGTTACGACGAAAGGCAATATCTGAACCGTGGTTCAACTACAATCAGCGACAACACCATTTCTTTCATTTTTACTGATGATATTGACGATATCTGGATTGGTACAAAAAAAGGCCTAAACAATATTTCTCAAAATGAACTTAAAAAGGAAAATCCAAGCTTTTCCCATTACTGGCTAGATTACAGTTTTACTGTTGGTTTCAAATTGGATTCAATTCTTTTGTTTGGAACACATAAATCCGGAATTAAGGCATATGAACCTCATATCCGAAGGTTTGATACCCGCCCTGCACTATTTAGCGTACTGGAGAATAAAACAATTAGTACCATAGAATCATTGGAGGAAAACAAACTCATGATTGGAACCGAAGAACATGGTTTGTATGTCTTTGACTTAAATAAAAAGATTTTGGATGCGCAATTTCTTCAAGGACAAACTATACGAAAAATATATAAGGATTCTTACGGAATAGTGTGGATCAATACCTATGAATTTGGAATTTACAAGTTCGATCCAAAATTGGAAACTATCGAGCACCATGAGTTAATAGATGAAAATATCAAAATTACGGTTCCTGACGAGAGGCAGCGGATATATGAAGATTCAAATCTTAATCTTTGGATTGTGATGCATGGGGGTGGGCTTGCTTATTACAATCGAATTCTGGAGGAATTTGAATTTTACAGGAACCAGCCAAATGACAATTCCAGCATAAGTTCAAACAACGTTTATTGCATAACAGAAGATCAATCGGGTATGCTCTGGGTAGGTACAGGCATTCCAAATGGCGGTGTTAATAAATTGTATACCTCTAATAAAGCTTTTCAGCAGATATCACTGGCAAAGGAAGTAATCTCCGGATATGAAAATATTGTCCGCTCAATTCTTATTGATAAAAACCAATTCATCTGGTTAGGCACCAAATCAGGTGTTATATATATCCTGGATGGGCAATATCAACTCATCAAAAAGCTCAATAAATTTCCACTCCTTAATGGCACCAGTCCCAGACAAAATGCCTATACTATGCTGCAAGACAATGATGGATATATATGGATAGGCACTAAAGGCAGCGGAATTTATGTAACTGATCTATCCATCAATGACCCGAATTTTAGCTACAAAACGCTAAGATTTATCAACTACAAGAACATTCCGGAGGATGAAAATTCTTTGAGCAGCGATATCATTTATTCGATTAAGCAAGACAATGATCACCGTATTTGGATCGGCTCCTATGAAGGAGGACTGAACCTGGTAACACGTAGAGACAACAATAAACTTAAGTGCCAGCGATATAACACAGCAAATTCATCAATATCTAATGACAAAGTTCGCTATCTATACGAAGATCGACATCAGCGGTTATGGATCACTACAGTTTTTGGGATAAATTACCTCGAATTAGATAATTTTAACAAGAATTCCCCACAATTTAATACCATTCTTTTCGATCCTCGTCGACCTCAGGGTCTTTCTTACAGCGATGTGATACATGTGTACGAAGATTCCAGAAGTGATTTGTGGTTTGGAACATTCGGAAGAGGTGTGAGCCGGCTTATCGACAATGAAGGTGATTCCTTAACGTTTCAGCACCTTACTACGGATGATGGATTAATTAATGATGTGGTTTATAGCATTGCTGAAGATAAAGAGGGATGGTTGTGGTTCAGTACTGACCATGGAATCACACGTTATAATCCCGTCGATAGCACCTTTGAGAACTTCGATCAAAGCAATGATCTTACAGAAGATGTTTTTAACGAAAATGCCTGTGAGGTTTCCGCTGATGGAAGATTGCTATTTGGCACAAATGATGGTTTGCTTATTGTTCATCCAGACAAAATACAAAAAAATGAATTCATGCCTAATGTTGTATTTACCAATATGCAATTATTCAACAAGGATGTGGATATCACAGATCCGGAATCTCCGGTAAAACAAGATATTGAAACGCTAGATAAAATTACCTTGAAATATTTTCAATCCAGCTTCAGTATTGAGTATGCTGCCCTAAGTTACTTCGCTCCTACCAAGAATAAATATGCCTATATGCTTGAAAATTTTGATAAAGAATGGAATGAAGTTGGAAATCAAACAAAAGCAACCTATACAAACTTGCCTTCTGGTGAGTACACATTTAAAGTAAAAGCAGCCAATTGGAATAGTGACTGGAGTGACAAAACCAGGGAGATTTCAATTACTATCTTAGCACCCTGGTGGAAAACAACTATCATGTATTTGATCTATGTGATTGCACTAATCATGATCATCGAATCTATCAGAAGGTCATACCTAAGATACCACAGCCTGCAAAATGATCTGAAAGTTGAAAAAAGAGTAAATGATATAAAACTTCAGTTCTTTACTAATATCTCCCATGAAATCAGAACTCCTCTGACTTTAATTCTTGGTTTTATACATGATATAATGGATTTGAAGAATATCCCAAAAAATATATCCAACAAACTCCATCTTATTGAAAAAAATGGCAAAAGAATGCTACGGCTGGTCAATCAATTATTGGATTTCAGAAAAGTTCAAAAAAACAAAATGAATCTAAGGATTCATAAGATTGAATTGATTTCGTTTATGAGATCAATAGTAGAAAATTTTGACTTAATAGCAGATCATAAAAAAGTTAACATCGTTATTATACCGCAAGTGCAAACTATGGAAGTATGGGTCGATCCTAATAAATTTGACTCTGTTATTTTCAATATCCTATCCAATGCGCTAAAGTTTAGCCCACAGAGAAGAGAGATAATTATAGATATTGTCATCACAGATGAAAATCATGTTCAAATAACAATTTCCGATCAGGGATCTGGCATTCCAAAAAATAGAATAAATCAAATATTCGAACGATTTTCACCACTTGCAGAAGATGATGAAGAATTTGGCAGCTCTGGAATTGGATTGGCATATTCCTACCAGATCATGAAACTTCATCAAGGTGATATTTCGGTAAATAGTGAGCTAAATAAAGGTTCCTCTTTTATTATCAAAATTTTAGAAGGTAATGCTCATTTTAGTGAAGAAGAAATTCAACATGATGCCATTGAATCATTATATAAAATAAAACATGAAAAAGTCATTGAGGATGATGAGGTGGTTCTAGCACATGAGAACGAACAAAGCAAAAAGGAAAACCATATATTAATTGTTGAAGATAACCTTCAAATATTAAATTATTTAAAGGAAAGCCTCCAGGCCGATTACAGTATTTCTACCGTAATCAATGGCATAGAAGCACTCTTAAGCATCGATGAGAAACAACCCGATATTCTGATTACCGATCTTATGATGCCTGTCATGAGCGGCACTGAACTTACTCATAAGTTGAAAGATTCAATTGACACTTCTCATATTCCTGTGATTATGCTCACAGCAAAATCATCTATGGAAGATCAAATTGAAGGAATAGAATGTGGTGCTGAAGCGTACATTCTTAAACCATTCAATATGAGTTATGTAAATGCCGTAATTAATAATCTCATTAAGCAACGCAAACTACTACACTCCAAATATGTCCAGGAAAAAGAGGGCCTGTTTAGTAATATTAAGATTAACGGCAAAGATGAGAAATTCCTGGAGGACATCAATATTCTAATAAAAGAGAACTATTCAGAGCCATCGTTCAACATAGAGAAGCTGGTGGAATTGAGTTATGTCAGCCGAACGGTTTTTTACCATAAAATTAAAGCACTTACTGGTGTGGCTCCTGTAGACTTCCTAAGACAAAAAAGACTGCATATTGCTTCTCAATTGATCATCAACTCTGATTATAATATTTCTGAAATTGCAGTCATAACAGGATTTAATGATGCCAAATATTTCAGTAAGCGATTTAAAGAAATATATAAGCTTACGCCAAGCCAATACAAAGAAGAATTGCTGTTGTCAAACAAGCATGATAATTAAATGATACTACTGTTATTTTAATGGAGACCATTGTTGATAGGGACGGAAGACCGAAGTCAGGAGTCGGAAGAAAAGATTTCCAATATCAGCAGTTCTTAATGTTCTTTACTCCTGCTTTGACCTTTTATTCTTTTTGGCTTCGGTCTCCGGTCTTCCGACTTCCGACTTCTGAGATATGAGATATGAGTAAATATGTCCTTAGGAAACATGATTGTTTCTTATACCTAAATTGAGCAATTCAAAGAAGCGATTAGCACTAATATATTGAGTCAAAAAGACTTACAAAAATACTCGAAAGACCTCTTGGGTATTCCTGCATTTTTTGTAAACTTTTTATTCTCAATCTCTTAGCACTTCTCATCCCCAATCACCCTCGTTTTCAACGAGGGTGTATGAGCCTTGCAATTGCATTGCATTTTGGGTTGAACTTTAGCTCATTTAATTGTCTGGCGCTTTCCTACAGACAACTATCATTAATTATTCCGGTTATAAAATTAATTCTTTTGTCAACTTAGCCAAGGATAGCGGCTTGCTAATTCAAAGGCAACCGATATGGCGCTGGAAATCATGAGTGAAGATGCAGAAGATGTGAAACATAAATTACAAAATCATTCTGACTTGATTGAAGCAAATCCAAGAAGCATTAAAAGACTAGCCAATCAATATAATGTGTATCGGGATATACTTATAGCAGAAAGAAGGGAATTTGCATTGGCAGAATCTTGTGATGGATGCAAAAAAAGAAAGAGGAGGTAAATTGGAGATTAAGGATATTCAACAATTTATTGGAGCCGAAAAGGAAACTCCGAAGCCTCTGAAAGCAATTCGTTTATAAACCTCCATAAGGAACTTGTTAATATAACAATGGTTCGTTAAATATTAATATAAAAGCCTGATAATCAGCAAAATAACTATTAATTAATTTGTATAAGCCCTTGATAATCAGTAT
>JAUUZS010000193.1 GCA_030589835.1 Cyclobacteriaceae bacterium | reverse complement strand
GTCAAAGCATCGGAATATGATAAAAGTCAAATAAAAAGGAAGCACAGAAAATGGTGGGAATAAGATATTTAGTTTATAAAATTAGATCATTCATACATTTAGATACCGGTTCATTAACCTGGCTTTTATTTTGTAGGTTCTACTGTTATTTTAATGGAAAACTTGGGCCCAACAGCCGGAAATCCGAAGTCAGGAGTCGGAAGAAAAGAATTCCAAAATCAGCAAATGTAAATTTTTCTTATTCCTGCATTGGATTTTTACCTTTTATCACTTCGGTCTCCGGTCTTCCGACTTCTGACACTATTTATCATCTTTCTTTAAATTCAGGGTAGAACCATTTTGTATAAAACATTTTAATTGTATGCACTTTTAACTTCATAATTGTGCCATAACAAAAAAGTACATATTCTTTGCATTAGATTTTAAAACTTGTTCTTACAGTTCATGTTTTTTAAGTAGATTTGGCTATTAATAAATGAATTGGTAATTCTATCGAAACATTTCTTTTGCTTATTTTTAATGTTACTAAGATAGAATTCAACAAGAGCTACAAAACCATCAGGGCACCATTTTTTAGCTTTGGCATTCGGGAATAGAAACGAATCATTTTTAGTCTTGTCTCAACGTATTTAAGAAATCATGAAATCATTGAATCGGATACTGATCTTAGTGTTTTTTAATATAATGGTGGCAACAACAGTAATTTTGACTGCCGGACATAAAGCTAGCACCCCAATAAAATTGAGTGGTGCAGAAATATGGCGTTCAAAAAATTGTGCTGCTTGCCATTCCATCTTTGGTTTAGGAGGGCATATCGGACCGGATTTGACGAACGCATACCGCAACAAAGAGCCGGATTATTTAGACTATGTAATGAAAGACGGCATTCGCAAAATGCCAAATTTTGAGCTCTCCGAAACTGAACGCACAGAGTTGCTCCACTATTTGAAACATATTAATAGCCTGGGAGAATATCCTTTAAAAAGTCTTACCACCAAACCATTTGGAAATTACAATGACTGAGCACATTGTACATGCAAAAAAGGCTAGTCTGCCTTTTTTTATATTAGCAGCAGTTGCCTTCATCATGGCAAGTATCGCAGGCGTATTGGCAAGTTTCGAAATTGCCATTCCTGATCTCAAATATTCCATTTTCCCATTTGAGAAATTAAGGCCCCTGCATACTTTTTTTCCAATTGTTGGTGTGCTGGCAGGATCATTCGGCTGGATTGTTTACGTAGCCACTAAAGAAAAAAAGAAGATTACGAACACGGCCTCCAAATTAAGCTTTCTGTTCTTGCTATTATTCTTTGTGGTAGCCGGAACGAGTCTCCTTGTTGGCGGCTTTTCGGGCCGTGAGTATTTTTCCTGGCCTCCCATTTATTCTATTCCACTCATTCTATCCATAGTGATATCCTGTTTTCTCTTTTTTGACCATTTCAAATCTTTGGCCAAAAAATCTCCAGAAGGATCATGGCTTATAGGCTTTGGGATTATCTTCATATTAATCGGCCTGTCAGAATCTTTAGGCTGGCTGATACCATCAATAGGAAATAATTTTGTAAAAGACTTAACACTCCAGTGGCATGGCATCGATACTTTCTTTGCCGGCTTAAATGCCTTATTATATGGAGTTGGTGTTTTTGTGTTGCAGAAAGATCCTAAGCCACTTCGGAAAAGTTGGTTGTATGTGATTGCAATATCCAGTTTACTGTTCACCTTTGGACACCATCATTATGTATCCCCGCAGCCTCATTTTCTAAAAATTCTTGCCTTCATCGCCAGCATGATTGCCATGTTTTCATTCATAAAACATTTTAGGGCGTTTAGAAAAATACAAAAGGAAAAGAAGGCCTCAAGGACAGTAATAGAGGCATTGTTTCGGGGAGTAGAATTATGGACGGTGGTGTCGTTTGGAACCGGTATATTATTTGCGATTCCTCAAATCAACCTGATTGTCCATGGCACCTATCTGATCGTAATGCACGCCATGGGATCGATGATTGGTGTGCAATTGCTTTTAGTATTTGTTGGAGGATTTTCCATATTTGATACGATAAATAAAAAATCTGCTTACAGAATCAAGCTCGGAGTGAAACTGCTAAATTATTCCTTAATTTCAATTTGTATTCTCATGAGTGCTGTTGGATTTATAAAAGGGATTATGCGTCCTGATCATCTTTTTCTTGAGTTCAATAATAGCATGCACTATTTCCTATATGTTTTACCGGTGCTTGGCACAATGCTCTTGATTTCTATATCACTCCTGAGTGTCGAATTGATGATGTCCTGCGCTCAGGACAATAATAATAAGGCGAAAATCTAATATCAACCAGAATAATTCAGGGTTAAATCAATAGTGCGCTTCAAACACATCTGGCAAAATAAAATGTTACGGTTACAGGTGGTGGTAAAGCACAAGGTAGTGTACCCGAATGAATTACTGACAAAAAAAAAGGTTCTATACTTTCTTAATAAAAGTATAGAACCCAAAACAAGTTTGCTTATATATTCTTATTGCAGAACACCTAACACTTTAAGTTTCAAATCATTCAGCTCATCTTTGAAATGATCTAGTGAATGAGATAAATGCTCCTTTTTATCCTGGAACTGCCCTGCCTTTTTATTGAATAAATTTTTGTAGTACTCGATTCCCTCTAATAAATTTTTATGGAAGGTGTTGACATATTTCTCGTCCTTTCCACTCAGAGGAATTGCCATCTCTTCAATTTTATCCTTCAGATAATCAACATAAAGGCTAAGCTCTTTGATGAATAAATTAGGTCTGTCTGTACGCTCAATTATATTTATTTTTCCATAAATATGGCTTACCATTTCTTTCAAAGACACTTTTTTCGAGAAATAGGCCAAATTTGGTCCGGGGCAAATTGAAACCCCCGTACTATCCTTTTTGTTTTCTAATTTATTTTTGAGCAGCGCACCAGAGCCAAGGCCAGAACAAATACATGCTTTTTCTACAATTTTCAAAAAAGCTTTCTGATACTTTTCATCATCTTCTGCATGGAGCTCTTTGAGCTCTTTGAGTTTCAAAAATTGATACTGACGAGATGAAACACAAATAGCCTTATCTCCATACTCTTTGTTGATCTCTATATACTTTTTCGGACAAGCACTTCCCGGTCTGTTCTTATCAATATTCATTTGCTTTTCAACATCCTTTGTATTTCCGCGCAAGCTATTGAAGGGCACCCCTAATGGCGAAATTCCGCTTCGATACAAATCATCCTCTTTGGCATCTGAAAGCTGTCCAAGTGTATAATTATCAACACTTGTCACTTCAGGCACAAGCAAAAATGGTGTCGCCCAGCCAACCGAATCAATATCATAATAATCCAACAAAAACTCTTGCTCGTCGGAATTGCCAACACCCCCCTGTGCTGTGATTTTGATATCCATAGGTTGAGTGGGAACCGGCTTTCCTTTTGCTTCCAAAGCTGCCGCTAATATAGTATGAACAGTTTCTGTCAGTAGAGTCCTATTCAATTTAAATTCTTCCAGGATGGGGCCCATTAAGTTTCCATCAGTTGCAAAAGCATGGCCTCCGCAATTTAGCCCTGATTCGATTCGATATTCAGAAATCCATATCCCTTTTTTCGCCAGAAACTTTCCCTGAATTAATGCTGATCTGTAATCGCTGACTTTAAGGATTATTTTTTTATTTAACTCTCCTTTTTCATTAGGATAGAAAACTTCAAATTTTTCTATGTAACTATACAAGCGGGGATTCATCCCTGCAGATAGAATCAATCCTGAATTCAATTCACTCTCAGCAAATCCCCTTAATGAGGCGTGTGCATCATTATATTCCGGAGGCAATTTTTCTTTACCCTTGTAGTTTTCACCATCGAGTTTGGTCATGATGTTTACCTCAATCGAACCAAGTGGCAGGTGCTGATGCAACCATTTTTGAAGTTCCTTTAGGTTGTTATTTTGCACAAAATGATTGAAGCGTTGCTTGATCTCGGAAACATCTGGAAGCATTTCCATATATTTTTCAAGCTCACCACTTTTTTGATTTATAGAGTTTTTTAGCTCTTCAAATTTGTTCGTGACGATCTCATTGACCAAATTAAGATAAGCAGTGGTTCTTTTGGCCCTGAAGTCTTCTATTTTATCTGATATCTCCTGAAAGGGGAAATCAAACTTTTTGCAATAAAATTCCCTCATCTTTTCAATAAGCATATCATCTACCAATGAAATGGCAGACGTTATCCCATATTGAGCAACTTTTACAGGCGTATCGATTGTAAATCCTGTTCCCATTACAGGGATATGAAAACTATGTGCGTATGTCATATTCGTTAATTTTCCTCCTAAGCGTTTTGAATCTTTAAAATTAGTTGTTTTTATTTAAAAAAGGTAATTTTATTCGGGTTATGAAAAAAGCATTATCGTTATTAGTGGAATAGTATGTAATATCCCCCTAACCTTTACTATTATTTTCAATTAACGGTGAAACTAATAATTTTGACCTGATTCATTAATTATAAGTCATCTGTTTTTATTAAGGCAATTGATGTGTAATTTGTACGTATATTTTTTAAGCCTTATTTTTTGTGAATTCTGATAAATTTAATTCAAAGTACCTATTTTCCATATCCCTGATTTCTGCACTGGGGGGATTGTTGTTCGGTTATGATTGGGTGGTGATCGGTGGTGCCAAACCATTTTATGAAACATATTTTGCAATTTCAGCTTTGCCCTCCGTCCAGGGATGGGTAATGAGTTGTGCCCTGATTGGCTGTTTGTTTGGCGCCATTCTTTCCGGGTTTTTAAGCGATAAATATGGCAGAAAGCGTCTTTTGATCCTGACAGCATGTATCTTTATTATCTCCGCAATTGGTACCGGTGCGGCACAATCAATCAATACTTTTGTTTTCTACCGGATAGTTGGTGGCATCGCTATTGGGCTGGCATCCAATCTCTCTCCGATGTACATCGCTGAGATATCACCGGCAAAATTTAGAGGTAAGTTTGTGTCGCTCAATCAGCTTACCATTGTGATAGGAATATTGGCCGCCCAGATAATTAATTTGCTCATCGCCGATAATGTGCCCTCAGACAGTACTAACAATATGATATTGAATTCATGGAATGGCCAATGGGGATGGCGTTGGATGTTTTGGGCAGAAAATGTACCTGCCCTTGCCTTTTTCATGTTGATGTTTGCTGTTCCGGAAAGTCCGCGCTGGCTGGTAAAGAGAGGAAATGTGGAAAAAGCAACTAAAATTTTAAGTAAGATAGGAGGTACTAAATATGGAAAAGAAGAACTTGAAAATATTGAATTGTCACTATCCGTAAAAAAAACAAGTGCATCATTACGAAACTTATTTGCCCCCGAATTGAGAGGGGTGTTGGTGATTGGAATTGTATTGGCAGTCTTTCAGCAATGGTGTGGGATAAATGTCATTTTCAATTATGCCGAAGAGGTATTTGCAGCAGCCGGTTATGGGGTGTCAGATATACTATTCAACATAGTGATCACCGGTGGTGTAAACCTGATTTTTACTTTTATCGCCATTTACACCGTTGATCGCTGGGGCAGAAAAGCATTGATGCTAAGCGGTGCGGGCGGTTTAGCAGGAATCTATTTGCTTATCGGACTGGCGTATTATTATCAGCTAAGCGGCTGGCCAATGTTGCTATTGGTCTTAATGGCCATAGCATGCTATGCGATGTCATTGGCTCCGGTAACCTGGGTGATCTTATCAGAAATATTCCCAAACAGAATTCGTGGCCGGGCGATGTCCGTGGCTACTGTAGCACTATGGTCGGCCTGTTTTATCCTTACCTACACCTTTCCAATTCTCAATAATTGGTTGAATGCTTCAGGAACCTTCTGGCTATATGGAGCTATTTGTATAACAGGGTTTATTTTTATTTTTAATAAATTACCGGAAACAAAAGGAAAATCGCTTGAAGAATTGGAAATTGAGTTAATTAAAAAATAATCATCATGAGAATATTGGCATTTTTTATCTTGATATCAATCTGCTTTTCATGTAGTCAACAAGAAGCAGTTACCAGCTTAGACCTCTCAGGAGAATGGCTATTTCAAATTGATTCACTAGATAAAGGTATAGAAGATGCTTGGTACCATACTAATTTAACCGATACTATTAATCTGCCCGGTTCCATGACGACGAATGGAAAGGGGTTTGAAGTTACCGTCAATACGAAATGGACAGGTGGAATCGTCGATTCTTCATGGTATCATGATGAAAAATATGCCAGGTACCGAGTGCCGGGAAATGTAAAAATTCCTTTTTGGCTACAGCCAATAAAATATTATGCTGGGGCTGCCTGGTATCAAAAAATAGTTGAGGTCCCCTCATATTGGAAGGATAAGTATATTGAATTGTATCTTGAACGATGTCATTGGGAAACGCGTGTTTGGGTAGGTGACCAGGAAGTTGGCAGCCAAAATAGTCTCGCAACGGCACATATCTATGATCTTACGAAGTATTTGAGTGCTGGAAATCACACAATTTCCATTCTTGTTGACAATCGGATTAAAGACATTGATCCTGGCATCAACTCTCACAGCATCGCAGATCACACCCAATCCAATTGGAATGGAATAACGGGTAAAATAGAGCTGTCCGCAAAATCAAAAATCCAGCTTGACGATATTCGGATATTCCCCAACGTAGTGAGAGGCAAGGTTTCTGTCAAAGGGATTATTTCTAATTTTACCGCTAAAGAAAGTGATGGCACATTGACCATTTCTACAGTGCTTAACAGCCCCGGAGCCGATCCTCCAAAAGTACATATCGATCAAAAAATCAAAATCGGCCAGGAAAATAGTGAGATCGAATACGACTTTTCATTGGGTGATGAGCTGGGAATCTGGGATGAGTTTTATCCGAATCTCTATACCATGAAAATCGAGCTGAAAACTTCTTCAGGATTGTACCAAAAAGAAATCAATTTTGGCATGCGGGATTTTAAAGTTGATGGAACACGGTTTGCGATCAATGGCCGGCCTGTATTTTTACGGGGCACATTGGAATGTGCTATTTTCCCGAAAACCGGCTTTCCTCCTACTGATGTCAAAGAATGGAAAAGAATTATCAACGTGTGCAAAGCTCATGGGCTCAACCATATGAGATTTCATTCGTGGTGCCCTCCGGAGGCCGCTTTTACTGCTGCTGACGAGCTAGGCTTTTACCTTCAGGTAGAATGTTCTTCCTGGGCAAACCAATCGACAAGTTTGGGGGACGGATTGCCGATTGACCAATATATTTATGATGAAAGCGAGCGAATTGTAAAAATGTATGGCAACCATGCTTCGTTTGTGATGATGGCTTATGGCAATGAACCACGAGGAAATAATCAAATGAATTACCTGGCAAATTTTATTGACCACTGGAAAGAAAAAGACGACAGGAGAGCATATACCGGTGGGGCAGGTTGGCCGATATTAATCGAAAACGACTATCATAATATTCCCGGGCCGCGAATTCAGGGATGGGGCCAGGAGCTAAAAAGCAACATCAACAGCGAGCCCCCAGCTACCAATTATGATTGGTCGGATAAGATATCGGAATTTGAGGTTCCTGTGGTAAGCCATGAAATTGGCCAGTGGTGCG
>JAUUZS010000007.1 GCA_030589835.1 Cyclobacteriaceae bacterium | reverse complement strand
TTTTGCTAAGCTCAACTTGCCTAATACCAAGGCATTTGCTGCATTGAGAAAGCCAAAAATTCATCAAAAATCTCAACATTTCAAAAATCAAGCACTTTATGGACAGACTCTAACTAATCTTATCGTCCTTTATTTTGGTTTTACCGAAAAATACTGAAATAGCAGAATATGGCTTCAAATTTATTGTTTCTGCATTCATTATTCTATCTCCCAGGTGACATTTTACCTAAAAGTTATACGCTGTTTTGATTCGGTCATGTTTTTACCCATCTCGAGACTATGAGTAAAATTTGAGCTATATTTGCATAAATCTTTATTACAAATTTCAGGACAAGCATTGCAGGATTATAGCATTATTACACTTCCAAACGGGATAAGAATAGTTCACAAACAAATTCAAAATTCAAAGATCGCACATTGCGGATTTATTTTGGATATAGGAAGCAGGGATGAAAATCCCCTTCAGCTGGGGCTCGCACATTTCTGGGAACACATGGCCTTTAAAGGCACAAAAAAAAGAAAATCATTTCAGATTATTACTAAACTGGACTCCCTTGGCGGGGAATTGAATGCCTACACCTCTAAAGAAAATATTTGTTTCTATGCCTCTGTACTAAGTGATCATACTGAAAAGGCATTTGATCTATTAACAGACATCACTTTCAACAGCACCTTCCCGGAAGTTCAGATCGAGAAAGAAAGAAACGTAATTCTGGAAGAAATGTCCGTGTATCAGGATGCTCCAGAAGATGCCATTCAGGACGAACTGGACCAGCTAATATTCTCAGGCCATTCTCTGGGAGCGAATATTTTAGGCACCAAAAAAAGTGTTCAATCCTTCAGACAAAGTGATTTTTTTCACTTCATCCGGCAGCACCTCAGCACAGACAGACTTATTTTTTCTTCAGTCAGCAACTTACCTTTTTCGAAAGTAGTTCGACTGGCTACAAAATATTTAAAAGACATTCCACCATTTACGGTACAAAAATCAAGATCATCATTTGAAAATTATTTAGCAAAGACGAGAATAGAAAAAAAATACATCAGCCAGGCACATTGCGGGATCGGCACCTTATCATATAATAACTGTGACCCTAAAAGGCTTCCTTTTTCTTTGCTCATCAATATTCTGGGTGGACCGGCAATGAACTCACGACTAAATCTCGCATTAAGAGAGAAATATGGCTTTGTTTACTCCATTGACGCAAATTATTCTGCCTTTCACGATGTCGGTTTGATGAGTATATTTTTTGGAACTGAAAAAAAACAGCTATATAGAAGTGTGGAGCTCGTCATTAAAGAATTGCGAAAATTTTTATTGAAACCTTTAGGTAGTGGACAATTGCATAAAGCAAAAGAACAATTTATAGGCCAAATGGCCATGGCAGAAGAAAATAATATCAGTCTTATGCTTTTGCTTGGCAAAAGTCTTCTTGTTCACAATAAGATTGAATCTTTTGATGAGGTGGTAGATAAAATAAGAAATATCACTTCGAAGGAATTATTTGATATTGCCAACGAAAATTTTGATGAAAGTAAACTTAGTTTTTTATATTTTGTGCCTAAAAATTGAGCATATATGCCAATCGTAGAATCCGGGATAGACAGTTACCTGGAAAAACATGCTTCCAAAGCCAGTGAAATCCTGGAAAAAATAGAAAGGGACACTTATCTCAAATCTATTTACCCAAGAATGATTTCGGGCAATGTACAGGGCAAGTTTATCGCTATGATTTCGAAAATGATCCGCCCAGGCAATATACTTGAAATTGGCACATTCACAGGTTATTCGGCCATCTGTCTCGCTGAAGGACTATTACAGGATGGCCATTTGCATACCATTGAAATCAATGAGGAACTTCGGGAGCAAAATCAAAAACACTTTGATGCTGCGGGACTGAATGACAAAATTACTTCCCACTTTGGAAATGCCCTGGATATAATTCCCCAACTTGGCATTCAATTTGATTTAGTTTTCCTCGATGCCGACAAATTGAATTATTGCAAGTACTTTGATTTGACGATAAAAAAATTAAAAATTGGAGGATTTATGCTGGCCGACAATGTATTATGGAATGGCAAAGTTATAGGCGGAAATTCAACAAAAACAGATAAAGATACCTTGGCGATACAGGCGTTTAATGAAAAAGTTCAGCAGGACAAGCGGGTAGAAAACGTAATGATCCCGCTGAGGGATGGCATATCATTAATCCAAAAAATATGTTAAAATACATTTTTTCCATCAGTCTTTTTTTAATCCCCATCTTATCACATGGGAGCCCTAAGGTTCCTACATATTATGAATTTGCCGGGATCAAATTGGTGATCAATGAACACGCTCGAAAGGAAATCCAGAAAGACGTAGATGCACTGCATATAAATCAACAATATCTGAGAAAAAAAATTGAACGGGTCGATTTATTCTTTCCTATTATAGAACGTGTATTCAGAGAGGAGAACCTGCCCGATGATTTTAAGTATCTTACTATTCAGGAAAGCGCCCTGATCTCCGATGCCGTATCTTCTTCCAACGCCATAGGGTTTTGGCAATTTAAGGAGCCCTCGGCAAGAGAAGTTGGCTTGAGGGTAGATCGGTATATCGATGAACGAATGCATATTACTGCCTCTACACATGCAGCGGCGAAATACCTGAAGAAAAATAATTTCTTCTTCAACAACTGGATTTATGCCCTTCTGGCGTACAATACAGGACCTACAGGAGCCGAAAAGTATATTGAGAAAAAATATATCGGAAAAAATAAAATGGACATTACCGGTCGTACACACTGGTATGTAAAAAAATTCCTCGCCCATAAAATTGCATTCGAAAAAGAAATTCACAAAAGCTATTCCCGCTCACTAAAAATCGTTGAATTTGATAACCATCAGGAGAAATCGCTGAACTACCTGGCTGATTATTTCGATATAGACCATCAAACTTTAGCTGACTACAACAAGTGGTGGAAAACTGGCAAAACCTCTTCAGGAGAAAAATATGTTGTAATCATACCGCTGACAAAAAATGATCTGGTAGCACAAAACCTGCTGAACACAGGATTTGAAACCACGAATTCTTTCAAGAAACATGAACCAAAAAGCAATAAGCCGCCACAAAATAAGGAGAAGCATAAGCCAAAAGTTGTAATTCAACAAACATACACCACAACTCAAAATGTCGATTGGAATGAAAATAATAATTTTCCAAAATTTGTGACAACAAAATCCAACATACTTAAGATCAACGGAATACACGGATTTGTAGCACCGCAGGCAGAGAATATTAATTCCATAACAAAAAAGCATGGAATACAGAAAAATAAATTCCTTACATATAATGACCTGACACCTTATGATAAAATAATTGAGGGACAGCCATATTATTTGAGAGCCAAAAAATCAAAAGCCAAAACACATTATCACGTGTTACTTCCCGGAGAAAGTGCGTGGTCGGTTTCTCAGAAATATGGAATTAAATTAAAAAAACTGCTCGCTAAAAATAGAATGAGGGAAGAAAAAGATTTAAAATCAGGTATGGTGATGTGGCTTAGGTTTATTCGTCCTGCCGATGTAGCAATAGAATATAAAGCGGTGAGTGTTCAGAAAGAAATAGCAAAAAATACAAAGAAAGAAATTCACCAGCCTTCCATCAAGCCTACCATACAAAACAAGGGGATACGAATTGAGTTAGAAGCTGATCAACAAAACCAGCAAGCCGATCCGGTATTGGACGATGATGTGCGCGATGTTGTGCACAATGAAAGGAATGAAAGCACGGATTTTATCGATGAAAATAGTTACGTGGATTTGAAAAAGACACCTGAAAATATCGAAAAGGAAAATACCCAGGCAAAAATCACTGAAATAAATTCCAATCAAAGAGAAAATGTTAAAAAAATAGAATTAAGTCACATTGTAAAATCGGGTGAAACTTTATTTAGTATCTCCAGGGCATATGAAGTTAGCATTGGTGAGTTGAGACAATGGAATGACATTGATGATTTGGATGTCATATCTATTGGCCAGCAGATTTTAATTATAAAAATGGCACAAACCAATGCGACAAATCAAAATTCATATTCCTCCCTACGTTTCAAAACCCATACCGTAAAAAAAGAAGATACCATTTATAGCATCGCCCGGCAGTATGATATCTCCATAAAAGATTTATTGGAATTGAATAATAAAGAAGATTTCAATATAAATGAAGGGGAAGAATTAAAAATAAAAGCAATTAAATAGAAAAACCTCCAAAAAATTGCGATATTAAATTTAGTTTTCTTTCAAATATTACCTGAACCAAGAATTGTACTAACAAGTTATTAATTATAATTATATTTGTTTCGAATAACTTATGATGCATTTCCAGATAACCAATAGTATTGAAGTGTATATTTTTTAGTTATTTTAGTTTCAATTAGGAAGGATATGAAAGTAGAAAATAATATTGATTTGGTGATGCTCGTAGATGATAATGATACTGATAATTTTATCAGCAGACGTATCATTGAAATTACCACTTTTGCCAAAAGAGTGGAGATAAAGAATTCCGGGAAAAGTGCTCTGGAATATTTAGAAATAAATAAGGACATACCGGAAAACTTGCCAGATTATATTTTCCTTGACATAAACATGCCTATAGTTGACGGATTTGTATTTCTATATGAATTTGAAAAATTTAATTCTTTCCTTCGCAATAAATGTAAAGTCATCATTCTTTCCAGTTCAGATAATAAACGAGATATTGACAAAATTGTGAATAATGACAATGTGATCAAGTTTATTACTAAACCTCTCACAGAAAACGCACTTGAAGAGATTAAAACAAGCAAATAAGCCTCCTTCCATCATTTATAAATCAACCCCTGGTTTAACTGTAAAACAGGGCTGATACATAGTCCACTACATCTCCCTCACCGGTCTGCCTGGCAGAATTGCCTCTAGCTAATATCTCGACCTTATAATTCGAATCGATCATTCTTGAATAAAACATTAATGTCATGATCGGGCCATAACCACAAACTGAAATATTATTTTCATGTATGGTATCATACAAACCGTGAATACTATTATTTAATATTCTATTGATGACCAGGTTATCATTATAAAAACCTACCTCAGGTTTTTCATTATGCGAAAAATCACTCGATGCGATAATCGCAATTTTCCGCTTTTTCACCTGATTGGCTTTATAGATTTTTTCTGCCAGGGTTCTGGCACTATTATATCCTTGCTTACGCATCGCAATGGGTATTATTTTAAAATTGTAGTTTAAAAAATATTGCAAATAAGGCAGGATCACCTCCGTTGAATGTTCTCCTTGATGAGCATCTGATGATTTTGGAATATCCATAAATTCCATCAACTCAGTATCCAGCCCCACATTTCCATATGGAGTACTCCAGGCGTCGTGAGTATCTAATGAAATGTCTTTTTTTGTTCTGTGATGTGAGGGATTAAGAATGATGAATGTATCAAAGGTATCCGTCAAATTTTTTAGGTGATAAAAAAAATGTACTGCTTCATATCCCGAATAATCATACCCTGCATGAGGGACAATACCTCCTATAATTTGCCTTGGGCGTATATCCCGATTTATCTTTTGCTTTTCTGCGGAATAAATACGCTTCAATAAATTGCTGATTTTGACAGCCTCACCGGGATAAAATTTGCCAGAAACGGCTGATTGACGAATTGTCATATTAACAGATTATTATTTTAGTATTACAATGTGTACAATTTCCTTCTGAATCAATTCCATTTCTTTGAATAAAATGACCATACCTCGAAATGACAATTTTACCACATGTGTTACATATCGTATTTTGTGATTCACAGCCGGTAATATTACCCAAATAAACGTAATCCAAATATTGCTTTGCATGCTCGCAATATTCAAAAAGCAAGCCAAGCGGTGTTTTTTGAATATTACTTTTGTATAAAGGGAAATATCTGGATAAATGCAATACCGTATTCTTTCCCAATTCCACGCTGATCCATTTGAGCATCTTAGTGAAATCCTTAAGATTATCGTTTTCTGAGGGAATAAGAAGGTTTGTAAGCTCAAGGTGCTTTCCTGCCCTTTTTATCGTCAACAATGTTTCTTTTACCGGTTGTAGACTGCCTTTGGTTATTTTTTTATAAAACGATTCTGTAAATCCCTTGATATCAATATTAAATGCATCAATGTAGGTTAATAATTCGTAAAGCGGTTCCTGATTAATAAATCCATTGGAAACCATCACATTTTTCATATTCAATTCCCGACTATATTTACACGTCTCAAGCATAAATTCGAAGTATACCGTAGGTTCGTTGTAGGTGAAAGCAAGGCCACGGTTTTCTGGATATTCCTGAGCCCTGGAAATAATATCTATTGGTTCGTAATACTTCCCCGAAAGATATTGATCCAGAGAGGTTTGAGAAATTTCATGATTCTGACAAAAATTACACTTCAGGTTACACCCCACACTGCCAATAGATAATATATGAGACCCAGGATAGAAATGATACAAAGGCTTTTTCTCCATTGGATCGAGTTGGATGGAGGAACAAAACCCGAAATTTTCAGACGTCAAGGTGCCATTGATGTTTCTACGTACACGGCATTTCCCCTTTTCCTCTAGCCCAAGGCAGCAATAATGAGGGCATAGTTGACACTGCACTCGCTGATGACCAATTTCCTTATAATAAAGGGCCTGCCTCATAACTTAAACTTTTCTTTTTGATGGAAAAGACTTAGCCAGGTGTTGAGCGGAAACATCCTTGCATTAAAAATGACCCGTCTCCGTTCAGGCGTTAGTTAAAGATAACAAAATTGATGTACGTTTGAAAATTTCGAAATATTATAGCTATAAAATTCAAATTGGCATCAATATCATTTTAAGCATAACAAGAATACTTCTATAAGAAAATATCCACAGACCATATTGCAATTAATTGTTTTGAAATTTCCATTAATAAAACCAAATGATAATTTTGCAGTATGGCAAAGCGGGAAAAGAGGAACAAAAGCAGAGGATCAACAGGAAATAACAGAAAGTCCAGCGAGGGTTTTTTAATCAAAAATAAAAATAAAGAAGGTGTTATGGAAACAGCTTCCGGGCTTCAGTACAAAGTGATTGAAGCCGGTACTGGAGAACAACCCTTCGAAGGGTGCAATGTCATGATCCATCAACGATGTGCCTTGTTGAATGGGAAAATAATTGCCGATACCTATAAGGAAAACGAGCCCGATGAGGTGCCCCTAAATGAATTGATAGAAGGATACCGCGAAGGGCTGATGCTCATGAAAAAAGGAGGTAAATCAACGTTTTATATTCCATCAGAGCTCGCCTGGGGCAAAAAAGGAACAGGCAGCAAAATACCGCCTAATGCGCTATTGATATTCGATGTACGGCTCGTGGATTTTTGGTAAATTTCAGCATGCTGAATGATCCATGCTACTTTAAAAAAAACTGGATCAATTGCCGGACAATTCATTTATGAAAATCTCAGTTGGTTTTCCCGACATTTGGAGATTGATCCTTTTTAATGAGTCTTTCTATTTCTGCCTATCCGAAAAGTGTGAAAATTTTTCTGCGGGAGTCAAGGACAAGCGGATTATTTTGTGCCGCATATTCAAAACCATCATTCCACCACTGCGACAGTTGAATGGGATCAAAAACCAGTACATTCTTGGACAACTCGTTCGGAATGTAATAATAGTTGATCTTAATCCTATTGTCTCTACCGGCACAATTGGCAATATCAATATTATCTGTAGCTATTTGGTTGATCATAAAGGAAAATGAATTCAGAAATAATTCAAGCACATTACCTGTAGAAATAATTTCCTTTGATTTTTCTTGTGTTCTCAGTACGATGGCATCAATTTCTATTGCCCCCATCTCAATCGCTTTTTTTATGGGAATAAAAATTCCGAAGCCCCCGTCGGCATAATCACATCCGTTTTTATGTACAAGAGACATAAAGGGCACCAGGTTGGATGAAGCCCAAACCCAATCACAAAAATCAAGGTAATGACACTTGTCAGATTGCTTATACTCCACCTGGCTGCGGCTAAGATTTGCAACTGATACCACCACCTTTTTATTGCTGCTATTAAGTGCTTTGAAATCAGACAGGCTAAAACTTTGCTTAATCAATTTTCGTAAATTCTCACTCTCACCGAGCGTTTTCTTGTTTTTCATAAACATCCTCACGATGCTCAGATGATTGATCCTGGCATCAGTCTTACCGTATTTGTTTTTATAATAGATAAAGGGATTTGAGTTGAAAATACTATCCTGCGTCACGTTAGTAAATACCTTTTTTATCTCATTGATTTTTCCAACTGAAAGTAAGGGCAACAACAAACTTCCGGTAGATGTTCCAAGAAATAAGTCATATTTATACTTCAATTCTTTTATGAGATATTCCGCTATTCCTCCTGCAAAAGCCCCTTTATTCCCTCCTCCTGATATTACTAATGCCCTCATATCTGATAAATTAGGTTTAACATTCTTTAGTTGTTTTTACTGAAAAAAACATTACTTAGGTTCAGGAAACCAACTAAAAGGCTCCTGGGCGACATTGTTTGATTCAAATAAGCAACCCATCCATTATGCGATTATTTTTAAAAAACTTTGCTTAACGAGCACGTTTTTTTCTTGAATAATGTACAAGGTATGAGGTAAAGGGAAAAAGGTGAAAGCGAAAAGTGAAAGGCGAAAGGTAAAAGATAAAAAAGGTTTTTTTACCTTGTCCCGAGCAGCATATTTATACCGTATGGTGGTAAAAAAAAGCGGCTGTGAAGCCGCTTTTTTTGTTCGCTATTTATTATCTTTTAGTGATAATCCAAATTTACACTTCCTCCGGAAGTAGATAGTTCTACCACAATTCCCCCGCCATTTACGGTTCCTTTAACACGATTAGATTTTGATTCACCACTAAAATTATTTAATGATGTATTCACCCTGTTACCCCTTAAATCCAGATCCAGGCCCAATCCTGATGGTATGGTGGCGTGTACACTTCCCCCACTTGTTTTTAACACAAGCTGGTTTTCAAGTCTTGTGATGTCAGCCTTTATTCCACCACCACTTGTTGTGGCATAAACTTCGCCTTCTACATCGTTTATTCTTATTCCTCCTCCTGATGTGGTGGCGTCGATATCTCCTTTTATATCTTCCAGTTTAATAGATCCTCCACTGGTTTTGGCATCCACATCACCCACAAATTCATTTATAGTTATACTTCCTCCGGAAGTTCTTGCTTCGAGGGTTCCTGACATTTCTTCAGCTGTAATGCTTCCTCCACTGGTCCTTAATTCATGTGACCTACCACTTACGCCAGAAATTTTTAGCGATCCTCCACTGGTATGTAGGTCACAAGCAAAATCCATTGGTGTGTATACCACAAAAGAAATACTGATTCCATTCGATGACCAGCCGCTTCCTTCTTTTTTCGCAACAGCTTCAATTCTTGATCCTGATTTTTCAATCCTGATCTCATAATCTTCTTCTATTATTTCCCTCACTTTTGAATCACTGTGCCTGCTCGATTTTACATACATTTCGACAGTAACCTTGCTAGAATTGCTTCCTTCGACCCTAATGGATCCACCAGACGTACTTACAAAAAGCTCACCTGATGAAACATTAAAGGATTTTGTTAGAAAAGGATCATCGCTCGTTCTTGTTGCTAGCGCATCGATACTAAAAAGAGGAATAGAAAGGAATAATACCATTAAAAAACGAGCCCTGGATAGTTTTGACATGGGAAATTTCATCATAAATTTATTTAAGTTGAATACGAATTTCTTTTATAGATGCAAGGCAAGAACAATAGGTTGCATTTTTTTTGGTTTTTTTATATAAATAGGTGAATTAAGCTACAGGAAATTATCTCTATTTGGAATGATAATTCAAAACGTTTTAATTATTGTATTGATCACCATTGTCAAGGTTTCCTTCAATCCGTAATTTTTATTTCGATATTATAACGAATGAAAATTTCTAATGAAGTTTGCGTGTCAATTTGGAGACATACCAGGCATTTTTCTTTATGAAAATAATTTTCTTCGATTAAGTACGTTTCAAAAAGCCATGGCACACTTATATTTCAATGATAATACGTCTAAGACCTAAGAGGGAAGTCTTTGAAAGACTGCGAATTAGAAATAATTTTCCTGGCTCACCAAACAGGTAGGTAATGGAGAAATTTCAAGACGTTTTATGTATTGTAATGCGTTCATATTTATTGTAATTAATATTAATGAGATAAAGATTTAAAGGAATAAAAATTATATTGCATAATAAATTCAAACTTTTTTAATAAGTCCTAGGTTGAATAACTTTAACAGTAACAAAGTGGGAATGAATGGTTAGAAAATTACTCTTATTACTCTTATTTACTATTAACTCATTTTATCTTTTTTCTCAGGAAAATGAAATCATCATTACCGGAAAAGTAACCGGGGAAAATGGTGATGCTATTCCTGGTGTCAATATATTTATCCAAAACACTTCCACAGGAACGATCTCAGAATTCAATGGTACATATAGGCTGGCAATCCCTGAAGATGCCCAGTTTATTGTTTTTTCTTATATCGGCTTTCTCACCATCGAAGAGCCCGTAAATAATCGAAATGTAATTGATATCGTGTTGACGGAAGACACCCAACAGCTTGAAGAAATTGTAATTACCGGATATTCTTCACAGAAAAAAGCCGATGTCATCGGCTCAATATCTTCTGTTGATCCTAAAGTGGTAAAAGATATGCCAATTACAGGTCTGGATCAGGCTCTACAAGGCCAGGTTTCTGGGGTTTCGGTTACGCAATCTTCGGGAACACCGGGAGGAGGCATCATGGTGCGCGTTCGTGGGAACTCGTCAATATCAAGTTCAAATCGCCCTTTATATATCGTAGATGGAATTCCTGTAAGAGATGGCGGCCTGTCCACAAGAAGCTTTGGAGGTCAAAGCGACAATGCCTTGTCCACGATAAATCCGAACGACATTGAATCAATAGAAATTCTTAAAGATGCTTCTGCTAAAGCCATTTATGGGTCGCGCGCTGCAAATGGCGTGGTACTCATTACTACAAAAAGAGGCAATACCAACTCAAAAACCACCTTTGAACTTGACGTGCAAAGAGGAATTGTAGATCCCACAAATACGCTCGAAGTGCTAAACGCTAAGGAATTATTAGCCTTGCAGCGTGAAGCATTGGTCAATGCCGGTGAAGACCCTGATGGTGCGGGAATACCCGGGGTAACCGATGCTGTAGATACCAAATGGCAGGATGAAGTGATGCGACAAGCGATTGTGCAGCAATATCAACTCTCGACAAAGGGAGGTTCTGAAAAGACCAGCTTTTATTTGAGTGCCGCATACAGGGATGAAGAAGGGGTTATGCTGAATAACGATTTTAAAAGAGCGACAATGGTAGCAAACATTGACCACAAGGCTACTGACAGGCTTTCCTTTGGCCTGAATATGAACCTTGCCCGAACAAAAAACAATCGCGTTAAAGGTGATAATTTCTTGGATGGTGTATATAATGCAGCCCTTACCAGTTTACCCTATTTTCAACCCTATGATGAGGAAGGCAATTTATATGCTCCCGGAGATGCCGGTTACGGTGGGTTTCCAAACTTCAACCCTGTTGGGCAGGCCATAGAGCCAAGATTCGATACTTACGCTTCAAAATTGCTTGGTGGGATATATGGGCGATATGAGATTATTCCAAATCTGTATTTCACCACTAAATTTAATGTGGACTACACATCAACCGTTGAAGATCAATTCGAACCCGCGACTTCTGCAATTGGTGGATTCCTCCAAAGCGTAGGCCAGCAGGGGTATGGAATATACAGCACCACAGAATCCTCGACACTGCTCAACAATAATGTATTTTCTTACAACACATCTATTGGAGATATTCATGAATTTGGCGGAATTTTAGGGACTGAATTTATCAGCAGAACGTCCAGAAGCGGCTCCACGGTTGGTATACTTTTTCCCAGCGATGATTTTACCTACCTCACTTCTTCAGGGCTAATCCTTGATGGATCTTCCTTTCTAGTCAATAGTGGTTTGATTTCATTTTTCGGAAAAGTAAATTACAAATACAAAAGTAAATATCTGGCTCAGGCAAGTACACGATACGATGGATCTTCCCGTTTTGGTGAAGATCGAAAATTTGGATTTTTTCCCGCTGTTTCATTAGGTTGGAGAGCATCGGAAGAGGATTTTTTAAAAGGCTTTTCATGGTTAGATGATTTGAAATTACGAGCAAGCTACGGATTGACGGGCAATGAACGCATTGGTAATTTCCAATATCTCGCTTCCTGGGGTGCAACTACCGCTTATAATGGGATCCCTGCCGTTGGGCCTGCCACACTTGGAAATCCTAATTTAGGATGGGAACAAACCACAGAATTTGATGTCGGAGCAGATTTTGCATTTTTGGCAGGCAGGATACAGGTGACATTCGATTACTACTATAATGTGACCAATGATCTTTTACTCAGCGAAGCATTACCGTTTACTACGGGATTTGGGTCTGTACTTGGGAACCTGGGAGTAGTGACCAACGAAGGTTTAGAATTATCTCTTTCTTCGGTCAACATAGATAAGATCGTGCGTTGGAGTTCCCAATTCAATATTTCCAGCAACAGAAATATCGTACAAAATCTGGCTACAGATGAACCTTTATATCGAGGTTACAACACTTTTACGAACAATACACACATTGTTACCCAGGGAAAGCCATTGGGAACTTTCTGGGGACTCAAATACCTGGGGGTTGATCCGGGAACCGGGGATGCCATATATCATGACAAAAATAATGATGGCAAACTCACCGCTAATGACGGGACGTTTATTGGAGATGCAGAGCCTGATTTTTTTGGAGGGTTTACCAATACGGTTTCGTATAAAGGATGTGATTTTTCCCTGTTTTTTCAGTTTAGCTATGGAAATCAAATGATCAATTTCGGAAATACCACCCTACTCAATTCCGGCGAAGATATTGAAAATAATCAATCGAGAATGGCGCTGGATAGATGGCAGAAGGAAGGTGACATATCTTCTGTCCCGAAATATGAGCTTGGCAATACCGTCAATAATCGGTTTAGTTCCAGGTTTGTCGAGGATGCTTCTTACCTCAGGCTAAAAAATATGACCATCGGATATAGTCTGAATCAGGATTTACTGGCCAAACTCAAACTTAATAAACTGAGAATTTATGCTTCTGGCACAAATATCTGGACTTTAACAAACTATAGTGGTGCTGATCCTGAAGTAAATAGTCTTGATGGTTCTACCACATCGCAGGGCTTAGATTTTTATACTTTCCCTCAGGTACGTACAGTTTTAGTTGGTCTTAATTTAGGTTTTTAATGAGGTACAATATTTACATATCGGTATTTTTCATACTGCTAGCATCTTTGTCTTGCGATGATCTTCTGACACCTATACCCGTTGACAGGATCACCGACGATCAGGTACTCAAAGATGCGAATTCCGCCAGAGTGGTGTTGACTTCCGCATACAGGGATCTTGCCAATCTGGGTGCGCCTAAGATTATTGCAGGTGATTTAACAGCTGACAACCTCATTCACAACGGCACCTTTACACAGTACAGGGAAATCAGCAGCAAAGATATTTCTGCTTCAAATGGCTCCGCCGGTGCATTATGGGGAGTAATCTATAGCATGTCGTACATCGCTAGTTTTTTAAATGAGGGTTTGGTGGAATTGGATATCTCACAAATTGAAAAAGATGAAATTTTGGCAACAGCAAGCTTTCTTCGGGCTTATGCTTATTTTGTTGGAGTTCATACTTTTGGCGGCCTGCCAATAGTAACCACAACCCTTGTGAGCGAAAATAGAGTAATTCCCAGAGCCAGTTTTGAAGAAACATTAGAATTTATTGAATCAGATCTATTATTTGCACTGGATAAATTGCCAGAAGAATCTTTTAATGTGGGTCAAGCTACCAATGGTGCGGTAAAAGCGCTATTAGCCAGATTTTATTTATTTAAAGAAAACTGGCAGGAAGTTGAAAAATATACTACGGATGTCATCACTGGGAATGGCACAAAGGAATACATATTAGAAGAAGAATTTGAAAATGCCGTGGCGGATTTTAGCACTGAATCCATTCTGGAAATTGTGTATAGCGCCAATGATAACCCCGGCACATCAACTAATTTCAGTATAAATAACTTGTTTGTTGGCAGAAGGGAAATCATTCCATCGAGTGAGATGGTACTTGCCATGCAAAACGATGGTGGAGATCGAAATATTGTTTTGGAGTTTGATGGCAATAATGCCCGTGGATCAGATAACGGATGGACCATCGTTAGGTACGGACCATTCGATAATATGCAAGTCTTCAGGTTGGCAGAGATGTACCTTATCCGGGCTGAAGCAAGAGCCCAACAAAATAATATTTCAGGAGGAGAAAGTGCTGAATCAGATATAAATATAATCAGGGAACGGGCAGGTGTACCGCTAATTCAGGGAACTTCGAAAAATCAAATGCTTTTGGTGATAGAAAATGAACGTCGCATGGAACTGTGTTTTGAAGGCCATCGATGGTTTGATCTTATACGAACTGGCAGAGCAAAATCTGTAATGGATGAGTTCACCAGCAATTGGACAGAAAAAGATGAGTTATGGCCAATCCCACTTCGGGAAATTACCAATAACCCGTCTTTGAAAGATGCACAAAATCCTGGTTATTAGAATGTAGATTACATGAAAAGGATGGTATATAGAATATTAATAATCGTACTCTTTGCAGCAATTATTTCTTGCGATAATGCCGAAGAAATAATATTTGAAGGCCCTTATCATGCGCGATTTACAGAATCCGAAAGTGAAATTCTGGAAAATTACAATGACCCTGCTAATTTCAATCTTAATGAACCTGAATCTATAGAACTTCATATTGCAGCCCCCTCTCCCACTAACACTACAATTATTGAGTATGAAGTCGGTGGATCGGCGATTGAAAATGTAGATTATATTTTAGAGGATGGCGACAAAAAAAGAGTCCTGATTCCTGTCGGAAAGCACTACGGAGAAATAAGATACATCCCCATTAACAATCGGGAGCTTACCGGGGACAAAACCATAAAATTTACGATAACCTCAGTTAGTAATGATCTGAAAGCTGGATTTGGTGAAACGGGAATAAACGGCAGGTTTCACACCGTTACCATAAAAGAAGATGACTGCCTGGTTGACTTACGTAAATTTGAAGGCATATGGGAATTTGATCAAAACGATGGCGAGTTTATTTACGAGGTTGAAATCCTGGTGGATTGGTCGTCAAACAACAGGATATATATGTTTGGTTACACGGGGTTAGATTCTACATTATTTGCCTTTGCCAACCTTAATTTGTGCGGTAGTGTTTTTGAAATCCCTGAACAATATTTAGCTGGTGTAAGAGATTTCGGGGGAACAAGATCGGATGGCTTAGGATCATTTGATTCAGAAGTTGAGTTGCTCACATTCTCCTATTCATATGATTTTGCCGGACCAACCATCAGAACAGTGAGCGCAAAAAAGAAAGAAGAATAGTGGATTTAATGAAATATTCAAAACATACATACTGGAGCATTCTATTTATGGCATTGCTGTTTGCATGCAAAGATACCCATGAAGTAAAGCCTGCCACGTATTCACTTTTCCTTACCGGAGAAGAAAGCAAATCCTGGCAACAGACCTCTTTCACTTTCATTTTTGATGATGAGGAAATTGGCGAATTTGATGCGAATTTGATTTATGGAATTCCAGATTGTGACTTGGATGATGTCTATACCTACCTACGAGAGGGAAAGCAACTGGAGATTTATCAGGGAAATGATAAATGCAATCCTGATGGTGATGACCTGCGGTTCAGAACGCAGTGGGATATCGTAAATGCAAATGCCACTTTACTTATTGGAGGAGGAGATCCATTTATCCTTTCATCATTAACGCAAGATTCACTTGTGTTCGGATTTCGGGATACATTATCTGCTCCCTTGTCGATACATGACAAAATATTTATTGAATATCCGGGAATTGCCCAGTGGGTTTATAAATCAATCAATTAACAATGAAGATGAAACTCAGGTTTTTGTTAAGCAGACAGCTATTTATTCTGATATTAACAGTATCAGCGCTATCCCTTCAGGCGCAAAACTGGAAATCGTCTACAAATTCATCCTACCTAAAAAACCTGTCTGTAGAATTAGATAAAATATTTCAGGATTATAAACTGTCAGCCGAAACCTTTGCATTTGAGCGAAACCTATTGATGAGAGAGGTGTTGGACAATGGGTCAACCATTTCCCTCATCCGGATATTACCTTCCGGAATACCCGAATACTACAAAACATTCAATCAAAAAGCTGCCGAAAATGTAGGGGCGATCAAGCTCAGGCCCCGGGCAGATTTGTCCCTCAACCTTACCGGCAAAGATATGCTTATCGGAGTTTGGGATAGCGGATCAACAAATGTCGAGCATCAGGAATTTGGCGACCGGGTAGAAATTAAAGATAACATCCCATTTGATGACCATGGGACCCACGTAGCAGGGACTATTGCTGCCGCAGGAATAAATCCCCAGGCAAGGGGCATGGCCTACGAAGCCAATTTAATTGCCTATGAATTTAACAATGACAATTCCGAAATGGCTGCAGAAGCTGCAGAAGGGCTCATTATTTCAAATCACTCGTATGGTTTAAGAGTTGGTTGGGATGCATCTACAAGTGGTTGGCAGTGGTTTGGCGATCCATCCATCAGCAATGTCGAAGACTATCGATTTGGATATTATGATGCATCCAACAGCAGGGTTTGGGATGATATCGCTTTTAATGCTCCTTACTATCTCATTATCAATTCTGCAGGTAATGACCGGAATGATATTGGTGATGGCACTCGCCCTCCAGACGGACCTTATGATTGCATCGGACCAAAAAGTGTGGCAAAAAATATCTTAACTATTGGAGCGGTAGAACATCTTGATGCTGAATATACCGATCCGGATGATGTGATTATGTCTGCTTTCAGTAGCTGGGGACCTACCGATGATGGAAGGATAAAACCTGATATCTCTGCCATAGGTGTAGATGTGTTTTCTGCTCTTTCCGGAGGAGTAGATGAATATGGCAACTTTTCAGGGACTTCGATGTCTGCTCCAAATACTACCGGAAGCTTGGCCCTTTTGCAGGAATACCATGCGCAATTGTACTCCGGTTCATACATGAAAGCCTCTACCCTCAAAGGGCTTGTAATCCATACTGCCAATGAGGCCGGCAATAATCCTGGGCCGGATTACGAATTTGGCTGGGGATTGCTTGCTGTTGATCGGGCAGCGAATCTTATTACGAGAAATGATGGAGATAATTTTATCCTCAAAGAATTAAACCTGGCGGAGAATGATTCAATTGTTGTAAAGGTGAATTCTGATGGCACGCAACCCTTGACAGCTACCATATGCTGGACGGATGTTCCCGGAAACCCTCCCCCGATCAGTTTAGATCCTACAAACCTTATGCTGATTAATGATCTGGATATGAGGATTTATGATGAAAATGAAAATATTTACCTGCCATGGATTCTGGATCCATCAACACCAGATAAAGGAGCTTCATTTGGCGACAATTTCAGGGATAATGTAGAAAAAATTGAGTTGTCTGCTCCGGTAGCAGGAGAATATACCATTGTGATCAAGCATAAAAATGAACTTCGAAATAATAACCAGGATTTCTCATTAATTGTCTCTACTTCTTCAGTAATCGTAGATTTAACAAAATTCTATTGGATAGGAGGATCAGGTGATTGGAGTGACATAAGCAACTGGTCTTTGAGCAGTGGTGGTAGTGTAGCTAACGCTATTCCGGCCATAATCAATCCGGTAATATTTGATGATAATTCTTTTACAAATCCGGAAAACACAATCAATTTAACTTCAGGAGCCAATTGCTATAACATTAATTATTATGCTTCTGATTCATGTAGTATAAATCTTGCATCATTCAATCTAAACATTGATGGAAATATTTTTGACGAACAAAATAAGCTGTCTTTCAGCAACGGAAAAATCTCCTTTCATGGCACTGTTTCCAAAAACAATCAAATTCTAGTTTCTGAATCTGCGTTTAATGATATAGACATGGAATTCATTTCCATAAACGGGTCTTGGAATATCACCAATAATTTTACTGCTAAAAGTCTGATTATTGAAAATAGTTCACTTTATGGCACAAATAAACTCATTACAGCTTCCACAATACATGCTACCGGTACGGATGAGAATGTCATCGATTTTTCAGGCTCCGTTATTGATGGATTAGATATTTTGGATGTATCCTCTGCTCCTGATGTTTTATTCAACAATTCGACCATTATATTTTCAGATGCTAATGGGAATGCAATAAAATCCATATCAGGCAACAGCAACACCTTCCATAACATACACGTACAAAACGCGCAATTATCGGTGAATGGGGGGAATACATTTAACAATATTCGTATCGATGGAACACTTACACTAAATAGCGATAACATTATAGATAGTCTTTGGCTAAGTGATGTGAGTTCGATTACGCTTAGTGAGAATACCACGCAGACCATTAACAAGTCTTTTGAAGCAAAGGGAAGTGTCACTAATTTTATTGAGATTCATTCTTCTGGAACTGCAAATGCAGCCATTTTCTCGAACAACAGTAATATTCGCTTTTGTTTTGACTATCTGGACGTGCTAAATGTTTCTGTTTCTGGAAATACCGCCTTCTTATCCGGTGATCACAGCAATCTAAATACAAACAGCATCGGTTGGCTTGAACTTGACTGTGACGATGCCCTATTCCCCTCCTTCGAAATTCAATTTCCATGCGCCTTAGGTGAGGTGAAGTTTACCGACACCAGTACTGGCTTTCCGAATGAATGGAACTGGAACTTTGGAAACCTGCAATTTCCTGAAGAGAATTTATCGTCCTTGCAAAATCCATTTCACAACTATAGATTTGATGGAGAGTACCAGGTTACATTTAATGTAAAAAACAACCAGTTCGATCAGACCATTACGCGTAATGTATCGATTATTAACTATGAAAGTGGTTTGGGTGTGCCGAGCATAAATATTAATGGAACCCGGCTTACTTCTTCAGTTATCGCTCCAAACTATCAGTGGTACGTCAACAACTCCCCAATCTCTGGTGCAACGGAAAGAATATATGAAATTGCCAATCCCGGATCATATCATGTTACTATTTCTGATGAAAATTGTCTCTTCAGGTCAGAAGCCACTGTGGTAACTTCATTGACTAGCGAAGATATGGAAAGCTCAATTTCAATTTATCCAAATCCTACATCAGGAACACTAACTTTACAAATGGTCAATGATTATACCGGAAACGTGGAGGTAATGATCTTTGATCTATTGGGAAACAATCTCCTGGATATCCATTACACAAAAAACACAAGGTTGCTGCAAAGGCAAATAGTACTCCCATTACTGCAATATGGGATGTATAATATAATACTGAATAGTGAAGAAGGAAGGATTATTAAGAAATTAATGATTTCAAAATGACCCATTCAGGTATTATTAAAAACAATAAAATTTGGTTTTAAATTTAAACCTACGCCACTCATAATTTCTGGTTGACCTTCCAATTAATTGCATGAAAATCCAAAACACTTAATTAAGCCAAATTTATTTGCTGGTTCTGAATAATTCCACCCGCAAATGTGCTCAGACTATCCGGGCATGAAGTCAATTAGATAAGACTCAATGATGGTCACTGCAATTCATAGGTGACAAATAGGTCTATGGCAAAGCCTCCTAAAGAAACTTGAAGTAATCCATTATTATCATCATCTTTTATCTCAAAATCATATAAGACAGGATCAAATTCTATTCCGAACATCACATCGAATTTGGGATCTTCAGCTTTTTCAGGATCAGCATCTATCAATACCAGGTCATATAATTCACTATTTAACACCATGCCATCGCCTGCCGGGAACTCCCAATCTAAAGGTAAATCTGCCGGGGTCAAATTAAATGTAGTATCTGTAAATATATAATCATCAAGATCAGCGCTTTGTGCCCCAAATATAAACACCAGATCCGGTCCGCTTTCGTCCTCATCCCATGGCTCACCATTCTCATCAACAAAACTTACATTAGCTACCGTAAAAGCGACCAACACCCTTGTTTTAATATCGAGGGACTGTATTTCGGTGCTTTCCTGGCCATCCTCTGTGGTAGCGGTCAAG
>JAUUZS010000088.1 GCA_030589835.1 Cyclobacteriaceae bacterium | reverse complement strand
TTCCCAGCTACTGCGTTACCAAAATACTCATTTAACGATGCTAAACTCTGTTTTTGGTGCCTTGTACCTGAAAAAAATACCTGCGTTGGTATTCCAAAAGGAATTAATAGAGGTCCCCTATTGTCAAATTAATTAACACTGGCATAATTATTCCCAGGATATGCAAAATGATGCAATAAAACTAAAGTTATAATATGAATCTCAGGATCTTGTTCGTGATTTACAAAAATGTCTTGAATACCCGTTTATTGATCACTTTAACACCCGGGATTATAACGGAAGCTGGCAATCCATTTCCCTGAGATCTCCTGATGGTGCGTATGATAATATTTTTGCATTTAGCAGTGACGCACAAACATTTTCTGATACTTCCCTTTTGGCTAAATGTCCGTATTTCCAAAAAATCATCACTTCTTTAAAATGCCAGAAACAATCCATACGATTGCTAAAGCTAAAATCTAAAAGTCGGATTAAAGAACACGTCGACCATAAACTTGCTTACGAGGAAGGTGCGTTTAGAATTCACATTCCCATTATTACCAATGAACAGGTTGCATTCCATGTAAACAATCGAAAACTTACCATGAGGCAGGGAGAATGCTGGTATGCAAATTTCAGCCTGCCACACAGGGTAGAAAATAATGGCCATACAGATAGAATTCATCTCGTGATGGACTGTTTGAGAAATAGCTGGTCTGATAGGCTTTTTAGAAGGAATGGATATGATTTTTCCTTGGAAAAATCTGAAAATCCAGTTATGGATACCGAAACTGCATTGAAAGTGATCAAGGAGCTGGAACGCATGGATACTCCCGCTGCAATAACCTTGATCAAAAAACTAAAACGTTCGCTGGATCAATGACAGACCTGAGGCAGACCGTGGCCAGAATGAAATTCAGATTTAGGCTTTGTTGATGACTTAAGATGAAAACCTGCCTATATATTTAATTGGTTCTACTGTAATTTTAATGGAAACCTTTGTTGTAAAAGACGGAAGACCGAAGTCAGGAGTCGGAAGAAGAGGCTTCTTGAATAAGCAACTATTAACGTTTCTTAATCCTACTTTGGACTTTTTACTCGTATTTACTTCGGTCTCCGGTCTTCTGACTTCTGACATTATCTATAATCTTTCATTAAATTTAGGGTAGAACCCTTAATTTATACCATATCATACCTGCGGCCTTTAATTTTCAGCTTATTAACTCGAAAGCTAAACAGGTTTTATGCAGGATTATTATCGAAACCATATTTTCTGAAGGTCAAATTTATTCGGGGTTTTGTATATATGGAATTAACAGGCAGGCAATGCTCATATAGCTTCTGAAATTCATTTTTCATTATGAATAAACTCCCGTGAGCAAGGAATTGCTTGGTCTCTAAAAAAGATGCTTTCTCCCTCATGCGAAATTCACGCTCTTCGCCTAAGCTTAACGAAGCGATGATGGAGGTATCTCCAAATGCCGGTGGATCTGAATGGTAATCTACTCCTGAATTCCCATCCGGATAATAGATGCATACGCATACCTGGAATTGTTGTTTAAGATAAGCTTCAACTAAGTTTTTGACAGGAAGTATGTCAGCAGTCCACCCTATGGAATTCCCATAAATACTTTCAGGCAAGCGATCTTCCTCCTTTAGTCTTCGGTCAAGAAACATTAACTTACCAAAGTTAAATGTCGAAGATCCGCCGGATGCAAATTCCATTTGCATCATAGAAGTCAATTCATGGTAGGTCATCAAACGATTGAACAACATATCAGCTATATTTTTTCTTAAAAAGCCATCAACATAGAGCATATGCTCATTAAGTTTTCTATCCATTTATTCTACCATCTATAAATGACTGATTATTATTGACAAATCTTCACTAAATCTAATTTTTGGCCTATAATAATATTAATTTCCGAATAATATCCAAAATATATGGCATTAAAGAATTATAGTAGGGATATAGCAAAATTGGTACTACTGTTATTTTAATGGAAAACTTTGGTCCAATAGCCAGAAGTCCGAAGTCAGGAGTCGGAAGAAGAGAATTCCAAAATCAGCAAATGTTAATTTTTCGTATTCCTGCATTGGGTTTTCACCTCATTTTACTTCGGTCTCCGGTCTTCCGACTTCTGACAATATTTGCTATCTTCCATTAAAATCAGGGTAGAACCGCAAAATTTAATGTTGCACCCCGTATTTGGTGAAGCAACTACAAAAAAGATATCAGCTGGGCCAGAAAACATTGCACTGAGTATCAGTATCGGTAAGTTCTACTCACCTATGAATGATATATAATATACACACTGCTATTTCAGCAAAAAGTTGCTCCATACGATTTTTTTTTGAATATGCATGTCTCCCAGTAGACAAAGATTAATCTGAAGACAGCTTTATAAAATCGAATAGGCAACCCTCAAATTATTGACAAATTAAATAAAACCTCTTACCTTCCTGCATGCATAGCTCAGCTGAGCCAATAAAAATATTTTTAATTTTATAATAACTATAATCCAGAAAAACGATGAGATTCTTTTACACCATTCTTTTTTTCGTGACAATAATTGCAACTCCTTCCATAGCACAAAAGGGAAAATGGAAAGATCTATTTGATGGCAAAACCCTAAAAGGGTGGTCGGTACACAGCGGATTTGCTAAATACCGTGTTGAAGAGGGCACTATTGTAGGCACCACAGTCAAAAAAAGTCCGAACACCTTTCTATGCACCGAAAAGGAATACGGTGATTTCATTTTAGAATTTGAAGTAATGGTGGACCCGAAATTAAATTCTGGCGTACAGATCAGAAGCACAGTTGCTGAAGAGAAGCTAAGCTATTGGCTGCGGGATGACAAAGGAACATTTCAACCCAGAACCGTTCCTAAGGATCGTGTGCATGGATATCAGGTGGAAATTGCAGGAGAAGAAACTGGAACCTCCGGGGGAATTTATGATGAGGCGCGCAGAGCGATGGTAACGGAATGGTGGATCAAAGAAGGAACAGATGCCAGCAAGGCCTTTAAAGATGGGCAATGGAACAAGTACCGAATTGAATGCAAAGGACAATCCATAAAGACCTGGGTAAATGGCATACCAACGATAGATATCAAGGATGCCATGACAGCTAGCGGCATCATCGGATTGCAGGTACATAGTGTTGGTGATGATGCCCCCACCTACGAAGTGAGATGGAAAAATATTCGACTGAAAGAAATAAAATAACAGCCTGTGGGTTTTTAACCTGCATAATGCAGGGAATAATTATTGATACTTGTAATGAGTTAGGAATCACGGCATTGCCATTAAAATAGAAAATTTCTCTGAAAATTTTATTTTTCCTGATATTTGGACAAATGTTCTGACTGTCAATGCCATGCCTCGCCGGCAGGCGGGCCTTATCGCTAAATGGAGAATTTTCATGAATTATTAAGGTTAAACAAAAAATTGAATTATCACTTTGGTTATTCCATGAAGTTTAAATGGACCAACATGATCTCAGATTTTGCAATGGTCCTCACTGGCGGTCCCCATAATTGTATCCCGCTACTGACAAAAAAATGTGAATTCCCAAATTTCTTATGTCCCCAGCTCAGTTTATACATATCACTCGTAATCAGATTAAAGGGGAAAAGCTGACCGTGATGTGTATGCCCTGAAAATTGCAAATCAACCCTACTCTTGCTTATTGCATCAATATCTGTGGGGCGATGATCAAGCATGATGACAGGTAAACGATCAGAAAGGGTATATAAAATTTGCTTGGCTGTCATCCGGGAGCGGTTTCGCTCATCTTTTCTGCCCACCAGGTAAAAAGCGCTATCAACAATTACCGTACTGTCGTGCAACTGGACTATATTCGCTTTCCGATAAAAATCATGACTGCTTTGCCTGCCGTAGCGATCATGATTCCCAAAAACACCATATATACCCATGGGTGCATCAAGCTGTTGAAAAAGTTTCTCTGCACTTGACCTTCTTAGATTATCGTGACCCCCTTCCAGCAAATCACCGCCAAATAATATGATGTCCGGCTCCAACGATTCCATTTTATGTACGAATCGCTCAACAAACTTTATACTGGTCAGATCACCAACATGAAAATCTGAGATAAATGCAATAGACAGGTTTTCGAGTTTCGACGCCTTCTTTGGAATGTCAATGGAATATTCAGAAACGCGGATCAGGTTAAAATTAATGATGCCGTACATCAGAATCAGTCCGGGAATGGAAATAGCCGTTATCAAGCCCCATTTCCTGAAGGAACCGTTATTTATAAATCCCCTTGGCGCCCATTTGAATACTAGATTTAATAATAAAAAGCCATCAAAAAACAGCACTAAAAGAAATAGATATAGCATAAAGGGCATGGTATAAAAGCAAATTATTACCAATGGGATAAGATGGCCGGACAAATCCTCATCGACCAATATTTCAGCGGCAGGAAAAGCAGCAAAAAAAAGTACAAATAAAAGCGTGAAGCTCAGTTTTTTACCCTTGGGAATGAGCAAATTATTTATCCGAAAAACAAGATAGATACCGGGAATCAGATAGGCCGAAAAAATGTAGTAAAAAAACATATTATTCTAAAAGTATATTCTAAAAAAAGAGCTTGGTGCATTGTCCCTTAAAAAACCCGGAGCATATTTCACTCAAACCCTCACTATTTTCTTGCATGAAATAGCAACCACGTTTGATGTCGATAGGAATTGGCGAAGCTTACCGGCTTAATCTCAATACCAAGTCAGTTACTGTAAAATACCATGATTGCAAATGTATTTTTAAAACCTGATGAAAACTTAAAGATGCACGAACCAATAACTAAAATATCTCTTGAAAAGGATTATAGTTTTTATCCAATTTTACTCATCTATCATTTCTATGGACACGCAAGCCCACCAAGGCAAGGATTCTCCCATTAATTGTATCTATTCTGATAAAACACTATCTTTCGTATTATGCCATAATGGTTTTAATAACGCTTTGAAGTATAAAACAAAAGTTACGATGATCCTTAACCAACAACCACATTGTTTTAATGATGACCCTGGCAAAGCAAAGGCAATTAGGCTGTCCGGGCTTCAGCAAATCCATGTTCAATCACGCAAGCCGGATAACATAGTTGATGCAAACTACACTTCATTTTTATCAGGTGGAAAAAAGCACATATTGCTGTTCCTGGCATGTTTCTTTTTATTGAGCTTTGCACACGGCCAAAAATCAACGCTTTTTGATTCCGATGAAATATTGGAGCTAACGTTAAGAGGTGACATGAAGACGGTTTTCAAAGACCGTGGAGATGACCCTCAATACCACAAGGCGATTTTGCATTATCAGGAAGATAATACTGTATTTGACATCCCGCTTAAAATTAAAGCCCGGGGGAATTTTCGTAAGAGTTTGGCAGGGTGCAAGTATCCACCGCTCTTTGTTAACTTCAAGAAATCAGCCGTACCAAAGGCTTCCATTTTTCGGGGCCAGGATAAGACAAAATTAGTGACTTCTTGCCGGGGAGATCAATTTGTCATCCATGAATATCTGGTTTATAAGTTGTATAGCCTTATTACGCCAGCGAGTTTTAGGGCCAGGTTGGTGAAAGTGATTTATGAGGATACCGTAAAAAACAAAAGCTCCGATCCTTCCTTTGCCATTCTGCTTGAAGAAGAAAAGCAGATGGCAAAACGAAACAAGTCAAAGTCGGTGGCCAAAAATAAATTAAGTCCGCAGAATACACAAAAAGAAGCCTTTTTGAAAATGGCCGTTTTTCAATACATGATCGGAAATACAGACTGGTCAGTTGAATACCAGCAAAACATTAAGCTGATCATTGGTGACTCCGAAAAAATAACCACTACAGTACCATATGATTTTGATCATGCCGGAATTGTGAGAGCGCCCTATGCACGTCCTGCACAGGAACTTAAATTGATCTCTACCCAGGAAAGAAGGTACAGAGGCTATTGTATGTCGGATTTAAGTCCATTAACAACTGTATTTGAAACCTTCAACGAGCTAAAAAATGAAATATATGAAGTATATACGGGCAACACCTTATTAACGGATAGCTACCGTAGGCAAACCCTTAAGTTTCTTGACCAGTTTTACGAGACCATTAACGATCCAAAAAAGGCTAAAGCGGAATTTGGTTATCCATGTGATAAATCCGGTACCGGGAATGTGATTATCAAGGGATTGAATCATAACTGATGCTGATTTAAAATGAATTAAGAACATTCGAACATTTGAATGAAAAAATTAGAATTATAATTGAACGTTCCGAAAGACAGTCACAGTTCTTTTGTTCAATATCTATTCATCATGATATTACATCAAAACCAATCCCGTTTTCGGGATTGCTTAGTTTACTTTCTTAAGTGTCTGATATTGCTCTATTGAGGATCATTTGAAGGGCAAGCCGCAATACAGCCTAAAGGGATTCCAATAATTCATTGGAAGTGAATCGGCAAAGCATAAAATGCCACAACTTCAATTGTATAAACCACGATGCACTAAAATCGAATTGATCCGATGATTTCTTTTAAAAAGTTTCCTCAATCCCCATCAAATTATTACATTGAACTATTGACACAAATGCCTTTTTAATTGTTTACCTCTATGCAAGACCCAACAGACGAAATCAAGGTCAAAAAACCTTCAAAACAGGGAAGACAGACTTTATTCCGGGTGACATACCGCACCCAAATCAACCTGATACGTATTGCCGACAATAAGGCCAATATGATTATGGGCATTAACGCCATGATTATTACCATTCTTATGGGAATCATAAGTTCAAAGATGATATTTTCTACTGAAAGCATGAATGGAGGAATGATCCTTATTGTGCCCGTGGTATTGATTATGGTCGCCTCACTCCTCACTGCAATATTTGCAATCCTGGCCGCTATGCCGCGATTAATTAAGGCGAATAAAAACGATACTCAAGAGCCTGAAAAAACCAGCTTACTTTTCTTTGAAAATATCTGGGACATGAAAAATGAAGATTACATCCGGGAAATGGAAACTTTGCTGGACTCCTCCCCTGATATTTACCAGCACATGATTATTGACATACACAACCAAGCCAGGGTGCTACATCGGAAATATAAACTATTGCGCGTAGCCTACCTCATTTTTATGGTTGGATTCATCACCAGCGTCCTCTCCTTCCTGTTTTTGTGGTTGCTGACTTAACCCGGATAATCCGGGAGATAATTATAGAAATTTACAAAGTACTGAATGACAAATAGTTGATTTTCATTTATCAAATTTTTTAACACCCAAATGTGGGGCATTCCAATTGCTACAAATTAACCTTAACTTTCTATCAATCACCTAGTTGTTTCCAGAATCGCTAATTATTGATGAATTTTGCAGGTTAATAGTCCGATAAAAGAAACCGTCACAAGTACTGAGCTATTCATTTTTGCTCCCTTCCCTGACTTGCGGGCATGCTGGCAACTCCTGACTTCGGCCTTGCATTCTTACAAAAATGGTTTCATCAAACCCACCTGCGGCTGTCAGTGGATCTGCTACGGCGTGTGACAGAAGCACCTACCCCCCTGAAATAAACTAATTGCCGTTCAAACACGCTCACCTACCAAAAAAATAATCTTTTCTTAATTCGGCCTGTCAAGTGTAACTGAAATCTGATTATTGCAATCAAATAGACCACACCCAATCAATGTATTTATCATGGTAAAAAATTACTTCAAAATCGCCCTTCGTAATATACACCGACAAAAATTCTATGCGTTTATCAATATTGCAGGATTAACGATTGGCTTGGCTACAAGTTTATTAATCGTATTATATATCGTAGATGAGTTTAGCTACGACCGATTTCATAAGGACATCGATACGATGTATCGTGTAAACCTGCACGCCAAACTTTCGGAGCAGTATATGGATGTTGCCTACACCGGCGCACCTGTAGCTGCAGGTTTTGTCAATGAAATTCCGGAGGTTGAAGCAGCTTGCAGGATCGCCTTTCAAAATGACATCAACATCACTCATGAAGAAGATTCCTACACAGAAAAGAAAGTATTACTGGCCGATTCAAATTTCTTTGACTTTTTTAGCTTTAAATTAGTACAAGGTGACATCAAGACAGCATTAAAAGAACCCAACAGTGTAGTGTTGACAGAAGCTTCAGCAATGAAATTGTTTGGTTACCCAAGCAGAACTAGCACTCCCCCGATTGGTAAAATCATTCGATACGGCACAGACAACCTGGCTTGTATTGTCACAGGCATTGCAGAGAATCCACCTGCTAACTCTCACTTCCGCTTTAATATTATATTGTCCATGGAATCGTGGGAGCTCAGCAAAAGAACCGATTGGGCAAATAACGTTTTATTGAGTTACGTGAAGTTGAACAAAGAGGCGGACTAGATCCAGGTTCAGAAGAAGTTCCCGGCTATGGTACAAAAAAATATTGCCCCACTTATTCAGGCCTACCTGGGGGTTTCATTTGATGAATTTATTAAAAAAGGAGGAATGTATGATTATGTACTCGAGCCTCTAAAGCGGATCCATATATTTTCGACCGTGGACGACACGATAGAGCCAAGAGGAAGTATCGGTACCATTTACATCCTTGCCGCAATTGCGATCTTCATCATTTTTATTGCCTGCATCAACTTTATGAACCTTTCTACCGCTCGCTTTTCTGATCGTGCAAAAGAAGTATGCGTGCGAAAAGCGCTCGGCGCATCAAGAAAACGACTGATGCTTCAATTTCTGAATGAATCATTATTTTTCACTTTTTTATCCATGCTTTTTGCCTACATCATCATAAGCCTTGCGCTCCCCGGCTTTAATATGATCGCCGGCAAGGAACTATCTATAGCTACCTTACTAAACTGGAAATATATAGCGGCACTACTCTTTCTAATTTTAGTCGTGGGATTCCTGGCAGGAAGCTATCCGGCCTTTTATTTAACAGCCTTTAAGCCAACGGAGGTGCTACGCAGAAAGCTAAAGTCCGGATTAAAAAGTGGAGGAATCCGAAAGGGACTTGTTGTTTTCCAATTCGCTGTATCCATTATATTGATCATAAGTACCTTGTTAATTTATAAGCAGCTTAATCATCTGGAACAAAGAGATCTTGGTTTTAATAAAGAAAACGTACTCGTTGTAAATAATGCGAATGCTCTGGGATATAATAAAGGTACCTTCAAAGAAATTCTAAAAAATATAACCGAGATTAAAGATGTAAGCATTTCCAGTGCGGTGCCACCTAATGTCTTCTATTCAGACATTTTTAAACCAATGGATGGCACCGATAGTGAAATAGGAATGAACTATTGCTATGTAGATGATGACCTGTTGAGCACCATGGAGATGGAGTTGGTCGCAGGAAGATTTTTCTCAAAAGATATCCCATCTGATTCCAATGCGGTGGTTATCAATGAAGCGGCCGCAAAAAAGATGGCGTGGGACCAGGCGGTAGGAGAAAAGATACAAACATTACAAGGAGAAGGAAATTCAGATAGGCGTGATATAATAGGGGTAGTAAAAGATTTCAATTTTCAGACATTAAAAAAGGAGATTATGCCATTGATCATGTTTCCCGGCACCGAAGGAAATCTTTTACTGGTGCGCCTTAGCCCCGGTGATTACCAGCAAAAAATCTCAGCTATTGAAAATGCCTGGAAAAGCATGACCGCTGAATCGACCTTTGACTTTTCGTTTGTTGATGCTGATTTTGATGCACTGTATCGCAAAGATCAACAAATAGGGACGATCATATCCATATTTACGGTGTTGGCAATTCTAGTGGCCTGTATGGGTCTATTAGGCCTGGCCACTTTTACGGCAGAACAGCGCTCAAAAGAAATTGGCATTCGGAAATCCTTGGGCGCCTCCTCCTTTAGCATCGTTGGACTTCTGTCAACAGAATACCTGAAATTGATTGCTGTATCATTTGTACTGGCAGCACCGGCTTCATATTTCATCATTACGTGGTGGCTCGCGAACTTTGCCTTCAAAGTAGATATTGGGTTTTTGGTCTTTATTATTGGAGGAATCCTTGTGGCTATTATCGCCTTGCTATCCGTATCTTATCAATCAATCAAAGCAGCAAATAATAATCCTGTGGATTCCTTAAAATATGAATAAATAGAGTTCGTCCATAATGTCCGATCTCTGCGTTACGCCTGCCTGCGGTAGGCAGCTTGATCTCAAACATTCTGAAAAACTCAACATTTCAAAAATCAAGCACTTTATGGACAGACACTAAATAGAGTCTGCCCATAAACTCAGTGTCTGGTTCAGAAAGTTTGCTATCAAGGCTTGCGTAGCTCGAAAAATGTGAGTTTACATTTCGTAAATGACCATTTTGAGAGCAAGCGTAACGCAGATAGCAGACTTTGTGGACAGACACTAAATAGCCCACCTATTAATCTTTGTACTTAAAGGACAGGCTTAGTTTTGTTCTGAAGGCGGTAACTTTTCCTCCTTCAACCTTCAGGTCTTGTGAAACAACCTCGGCAATACGAAGATCACTTAGGGTTTGACCTGCCCTTTCGACAGCTTTAACGGCAGCATCATCCCAGGATTCCGCGCTGGTACCAATTACTTCGATAACTTTATACACACTCATAATAAAACATTTAATGGTTGAAAATAAGATTGATTCTCCCCATAAGTTACGAAGGAATTAGCGAATACTCCAAAGTCTAATTGATTATATTTCACCTGATTTCCCTTATCTAAAAATCCAACAGTCCAGTAC
>JAUUZS010000447.1 GCA_030589835.1 Cyclobacteriaceae bacterium | reverse complement strand
CTCATTTTGTAAAAGCATCTCCGTTTTTTCGGAAAAGCAGCCAAGTTTCAAAGGAGCCAACATCGCATTGCTTGGCATCCTGGAAGATGGTGGGTCTGATTCGAACAAGGGAGCTTCCAATGCTGCAGACGAAATAAGAAAAAAACTATACAGATTAAAAAAAGGTTTTGGGCAATTCAAAATAGTTGACCTGGGAAATCTAAGAAAAGGAATTGATGTTGCGGAATCACACCTTCGCTTAAAAGAGGTGTGCGCCACATTGATACAAAATGATGTGTTGCCAATAATTATAGGAGGAACCCACGACCATACCTATGGTCAGTACCTGGCTTATGAAAGCCTCGATAAGTTAGTTTCCCTTCTGAATGTAGATGCGTTTTTGGATATGCAGGATGATGGATCAGGTGATGTAAACAGTAAAAACCATTTGAGCAAGATTCTATTGCATGAACCAAATTTTCTATTTTCCCTCAATCAATTAGCGTATCAATCGTATCTTATTGATAATGAAACATTGGCTGTTTTGGAAAAGCTGTATTTTGACGCCTATCGACTTGGCCACTTGAGGCAATATTTACCGGATATGGAGCCGATTATCAGAGAGGCGGATTTGATGAGTTTTGATATCACCTCCATAAAATCCAGTGATGCGCCAGGAAATAAGAATGCCCAGCCTTTCGGCCTTACCGGAGAGGAGGCTTGCCAGATTTGTTGGTATGCCGGGCTAAACGAAAAAATGAGCTCTGTGGGATTTTATGAATACAATCCCGAAGTCGATGATGCTCAAAAAAAGACCGCCTCAGTTTCTGCAACCATGATATGGTATTTTATTGAGGGATTTTACCATCGGAAGGACGAGCAAAATTTCAGAGGGAATGACTATTTAAGATTTGTAGTTTCTATGCCCTCAGATCCTGAGAAACTGGTTTTTTATAAAAGTAAATTAAGCGAAAAATGGTGGTTGGAAGTTCCTTATCCACAAGGTAAATTTTTGTATGAACGAAACCTGATTATCCCATGCAGTTATTCAGATTACAAATCTGCGACTGAAGGTGAAATTCCTGAAAAATGGATCAGCACGCAGGCAAAATTAATTTAATCTTTTCAAAATGCATCGATACATAAAGACACCATTCCTGTTTTTGATTATCCTGATTTTCATTTCCAAAACATGGGCACAAAATGACTTAATGTATTATATGCCAAAGGGGCTTTCCTATAATGCGAATGTCCCAACGCCAAATTCCTTCCTTGGCCATGAAGTTGGCGCATGGCATGTTTCACATGACAAATTGGTGTATTACTTCAAGGAATTGGCTGAGGCTTCTAAAAAAGTGACCGTTGAAACGATTGGCCATACGTATGAAAACCGCCCCCTGTTGAATGTCGTGATCACATCTGAGGAAAATCATAAAAATATTGCCCGCATTAGAAATGAACATTTAAAACTAGCAGATCCCAATGTGTCTAAACAGCTCGATACGCATAATATGCCTGTCGTAGTCAGGTTGGGGTATAGCGTACACGGCAATGAACAAAGTGGCTCTAACGCCTCAATGTTGATAGCATATCATCTGGCAGCAGGGCAGGGCAAAGAAATTGAGGCTATTTTAAATGATTGTATTATTCTCATTGATCCAAGCTTAAACCCAGATGGAATGCAGCGATTTTCTACTTGGGTAAACGCACACAAAGCAAAAAATTTGAATGCTGACCCGAATAGCAGGGAATTTGCTGAGCCCTGGCCAAATGGCAGGACAAACCATTATTGGTTCGATTTGAACAGGGATTGGCTTCTCGCCCAGCATCCCGAGTCGATAGCAAGATTGAAAATTTATCATGATTGGATGCCGAATGTGCAAACAGACCATCATGAAATGGGCAGTGATGCTACTTTTTTCTTTCAGCCTGGTGTTCCGGAAAGAAAACACCCATTGATTCCTGCCCAAAATGTGACCCTTACTGAGCGTATTGGCGAATATCATGCAAGGGCTTTAGATCAAAACAAGCGGCTTTATTACACCAAGGAATCCTTTGATGATTTTTTCTTTGGAAAGGGATCTACCTATCCGGATTTGCATGGCGGTATTGGTATATTATTTGAACAAGCTTCTGTTCGAGGCCACTTACGGGAAACAGAAAACGGAGCGATGTCTTTTCCATTTGCCATAAAAAATCAATTTATTACCTCATTATCAACAATCGATGCAGCACTTCATATGAAAGATGATTTGCTGCATTTCCAACGTGATTTTTATCTTGATGCCCTACAGCAAAAAAAAGGAGAAGAAAATCAAGCGTTAATTGTTGGAACAAAACATGATCCTGCGCGGACCATTTTGATGGGCCAGGTGCTGTTAAAGCATCATATTGAGCTATATAAACCCTCTCGGGATGTAAAGATAAATGGCCAACAGTTTTACGCAGACAAAAGCATGATCATCCCATTGCATCAGGCACAGAATAAGTTGGTCAAGGCTTTATTCGAGCGAAGGACAAGCTTTCAGGACAGCTTGTTTTACGACGTTTCGGCGTGGAATTTTGATCTTTCATACAATACCAATTTGGAATGGATTAAAAAAAATAACCCAATGGATTATTTAGGCGAAAAGATCACAAAATCTGACTTGCCCGAAGGTGAAATTGTTGGGAATAACTCCTTTGCCTATATCATCGATTGGAATCAGTACTATGCTCCTGGAATGGTTAACGCATTGCTAAATAATGGCTTAATGCTGAAAGTAGCCACTGAATCCTTTACTGCCAGTTCCGGGAAAAAATTTGATCGGGGATCCATATTGATCCCGGTTGGTATTCAGAAAAAGAGCGAAGAAGCTATTTATAGCCTATTAGAAAAATATGCATCTACTTATCATGTAAAAGTTTTTTCTCTGGAATCAGGGCTTTCCAGATCAGGTATTGATTTAGGAAGTGTAAGTTTTAATACTATTCGAAAGCCGGAAATAGCTATGCTCGTTGACAAAGGAGTAAGTGCCTATGAAGCAGGAGAAGTATGGCACCTTCTTGACCAACGTTACGATATGAATATTACTATGATTTCTACCGGATCAGTAGACCGGACGAAGCTTAATAGGTATAACACCCTGGTTTTGCCAGGAGGCTCTTATAGTAGTTTAAATTCCACAACACGGGAAAGGATAAAGCAATGGGTGAAAGACGGAGGGACACTCATAGCATGGAAAGATGCCTTGAGGTTTCTTTCCAAATTGCAAATAGCTGATGTGAAACTTAAAAAAGTCACAAAAGATACCACCATTAATATTTCGTATGCCGACCAATCAAAATACCGGGGAGCCCAGGTCATCGGAGGAGCCATTTTTAATATGGAAATCGATCCTACGCATCCGTTAGCGTATGGTTATGATCAACATACCTTACCGGTTTTTAAAAGAGGAACTATATTTTTGGAACCTGCAAAAAGAAAAATTTCCAATCCGTTCAGATATACAAAAGACCCACTATTAAGTGGCTACGTTTCAAAGGAAAACCAGAACCTGATCAGTGGTTCTCCAGCTGTAAGTATTGCTTCTTTTGGTGCAGGAAAGGTAATTGCTTTTACTGATGATCATAATTTCAGGGCATTTTGGTATGGTACAAATCGATTGTTTATTAACAGCATATTTTTTGGTGATCAGATTTCAACCAGATAAGGAACAATGTCGAAATAAGTTGTTCACTAAAGCCTTAATTATTTTTGTTTCTGACAAGGCAAAAAATTAGCGCATAGTAGCATTACGCAACCAACTATTAACGCAATCAGGGGCAAAAAGAATAAGGCTGACTGGGTAAGTTATTTCGTCATTGTTCTTAAGTGGGATTCAAAAAATGAATCTGATTGATTTGGAAGGGAGAGCTTAAATTTTCAGACATAAAAAAACCGGACGGGCCGGTTTTTAATATTTAAAACACAAGTATTTCACCTGAATATTTTATAAAAGAGTAGTGCCATCCTTTTTGAGCCTAAACTCAGGATCATATTCACTCTCTTTGCCACTTTCATCGGTCAGAATCAATTTATAAAAAACCTGTCCGAGGTCTGGCATGGGATCTACATATTTCACATCCTCTACAGTAAGCTCTTTGACAACTTTCCACTCAATAGAGTTGGAGCTAAGCACTCCCTTCCTCAATTCAATCGACTTTATAACCCTTGTTGACTTGATCTCCCAATTAAATTCCAGGACATCACCGTTTTTGAGAGCAATAAACTTAACCATCTCCTCATTGCCAAGAT
>JAUUZS010000164.1 GCA_030589835.1 Cyclobacteriaceae bacterium | reverse complement strand
TATTTCTCAATATCAAAAATCTGACCATAAGCCTCTTTTCAGACCTCCACATGGGCAAATCACCAGAAATCAAATCAAAAATCTGCGCAACGATTACAAGATCATTATGTGGGATGTATTGGCATATGACTTTGATAACACACATACTGCACCACAAAGCCTTGACCGCATCAAAAAATTGACAAGACCGGGATCAATAGTTGTTTTTCATGACAATTATAAAGCGGAAATGAAATTGAAATATATGCTCCCACGATTTTTAGCACACTGCAGAAAAATGGGATTCGCCTTTAAAGTTTTAAACACTATATAAATGCTTATGCCCAGGAATTGATAATTTTGCCTCTATGACAAAACTGATCGACACACACGCCCATTTATATCTGCCAGAATTTGAGAATGACATTGAGGCTGTAATTGAGCAGTCAAGAGAGGCCGGTATCGAGCAGATATATATGCCAAATATCAGCAGCGATACGATTGAGGATATGTTGTTTCTTGAGCGTAAATATGAAAATTACTGCACTGCGATGATGGGCCTGCATCCCTGTTATGTAAAGGAAAACTATAAAGAAGAACTCAAGATTATGAAGTCATGGTTCGATGCACGTCCTTTTTGTGCCATTGGCGAAATAGGCATCGATTTATATTGGGATAAAACCTTCTTAAAAGAACAAATATCAGCTTTTGAATTACAAATGTACTGGGCAAAAGAGCTTGATATCCCTATAGTTATTCACTGCAGGGATTCCATCGACATGACCATTGATCTCGTGAGAAAATGTCAGGACGGAAGACTGAAAGGCATATTCCACTGTTTTAGTGGGAATCATGAACAAGCAAAAAAGATAACAGACCTGAATTTTATGTTGGGCATAGGAGGTGTGGTCACCTTCAAAAATGGAGGGCTTGACAAGATCATTCCGGATGTTGATCTGAATCATATCGTCCTTGAAACGGACAGCCCATATTTATCACCCAGCCCACATCGGGGAAAGAGAAATATGCCCTCTTACTTGCACCTAATAGCTTCTAAAATCGCAGAATTAAAAACATGCGATATGAACGAAGTGGCAAATATTACAACTCAAAACGCCCTTAAAATTTTTGGTGATGGCTGAAAAAAACCACAAATATCGAATTGTTGATGTGAACAAAGCCGCAAAGAGTTTTGCGAAATCTTCCATCCTCATCATTTATACCGGAGGCACGATTGGTATGGAACGCGATGCTTCAGGATCCTTAGTCGCACTAAATTTTAATCAGATCGTAAAAAGAGACCCCTCATTAAAAACGCTGGATCTTAAACTAACGGTAATCTCCTTTCCTCTTCCGCTTGATTCTTCAAACGTAAGCATATCAGAATGGAAGGATTTAGGGCATATCATCAATGAAAACCACCACCAATATGACGGTTTTGTAATTTTGCATGGCACAGACACCATGGCCTACACTGCTTCGGCCTTGAGTTATATGCTTATAGGCATCAATAAACCCGTCATTTTTACCGGTGCTCAATTGCCAATCAGCGCAATTCGATCCGATGCAAGACCGAATTTGGTAACGGCCCTGGAAATCGCTTCAACAAAAATAAATGGCAATCCGATGGTTTCTGAGGTGTGCATTTATTTTGATTATCAGCTGATGCGTGGAAACAGGACTTTTAAAAAGCGAAGCAGCCAATTTGCTGCTTTTGGAAGCGAGAACTACCCGGTACTTGCAAAAGCAGGTATTTCCATAGAATATAACGAAACGGCGATTATGAAATATGATGCCGATCGGGAATTAGTATTTAAAAATCAATTTTGTACTGATGTGATCGTTTTAAAACTATTTCCTTCCATAAAAGAATCTTTTGTAAGGCATTTGCTTTCGGCTCCGGGATTAAAAGGTGTCATACTGGAAACCTATGGTTCCGGGAATGCGCCAACATCTAGTTGGTTTTTGAATTGTCTGAAGGAAGCAATAGATCGGAAAATTGTGATTTTTAATGTGTCTCAGCTCATTGGAGGCATCGTAATGCACGGCAGATACGAGACAAGTAAATATTTAGAAAAGATTGGCGTAATTAGCGGAAGTGACATGACAAGAGAAGCTGCAATCACAAAACTAATGTTTCTCCTAGGTACAGGAAGAAGCCATACTGATGTCAAGCAAAAGTTAAAGGTGCCCTTATGTGGGGAATTAACAGTTTTGTAATGATTTAAAAAACTATTTTAAAATTTGGATAAAGTCATTTTTATTAATTTCTTTGTGCGTCCGAGAGCCACGTTTAAAGGCTTGGAGAGGTGACCGAGTGGTCGATGGTGCTCGCTTGGAAAGCGAGTGTGCCCCACAAGGGTACCGGGGGTTCGAATCCCTTCCTCTCCGCAAGACAAATTTGCGTTGACTAAATTATTGAATTATTAATATAACCTTTTAAGTATAGAATTCTAAAGTCGGAACTATGAAAAAATTAATTGTTTTATTGTTGGTAGCAGGAGTTATGACTCTTGGTTTTTCAACTATTTCCTTTGCTCAAAATGATGAAGGAGACACTACGCAAACAGCAGAGCCTGCCCAACAAGAAGTTATTGCTGATGTGAGTATAGATGAAAGTGAAGTGCCTGTAGAAGAAGAGCAGTCTTTTCATCAGGTTGTTAAAGAGCAATTTATTGCTGGTGGTTGGGAGTTTATGTCTACGGTATTGGTATGTTTGATACTTGGACTTGCAATTGCCATTGAAAGAATCATTACATTAAACCTTGCCACGACAAATACCAAGAAACTATTGGCAAGAGTTGATGAAGCACTTTCAAAAGATGGTGTTGATGGCGCAAAGGAAGTTTGCAAAAACACTAAAGGCCCTGTTGCTTCAATTTTTACTCAAGGATTGTTGAGAATGTCTGAAGGTGTGGATATGGTTGAGAAATCAATTATTGCCTACGGATCAGTAGAAATGGGTAAATTGGAAAAAGGATTGGTTTGGATATCATTATTCATCTCCATCGCTCCTATGCTTGGATTCATGGGAACAGTAATTGGTATGATCGGTGCATTCGATGCCATTGCAGCAGCCAACGATATCAACCCAGCACTTGTTGCCGGCGGTATCAAAGTTGCCCTGTTAACAACAGTTGGCGGTTTGATCGTAGCAATTATCCTACAATTGTTCTATAACTATTGTGTGACTAAAATCGATTCACTGGTTAACCAAATGGAAGATGCTTCTATCTCACTGGTTGACTTGCTTGTAAAGCACAATTTGTCTAAGTAATTAACTCAATAAAATATTATAAGAATGGGATTTGATGAATTTGATTTATTTCTCTATCTGGCTTATACACTGGTAATTGTTGCTGCATTATCAGCGATTTTATTGCCACTGATCAGCGCAATGGGAAATCCACGAAGCTTATTGAAATCGGGGTTAGGGATACTAGCAGTTGTTGCTTTTTACTTCCTGGCTTATGCCATCTCAGGAAATGAGGTTACCCTTCAGTACTCGCAATTTGATGTCGGCCCGGAATTGTCTAAAATAGTAGGAGGTACATTAATCATGGCCTATCTGCTCCTTGGAGTGGCAATTGTCGGTATCGTATTTACAGAATTTAGTAAAATATTTAAATAATGGCAAGAGCAGGAAGAAAACTCCCTGAAGTCAACTCAAGCTCAATGGCGGATATTGCGTTCTTGCTGTTAGTCTTTTTCCTTGTGACTACTACAATAGCCACGGATAAAGGGTTAACACTTACGCTTCCTCCAAAAGCTGATCCGAATGAGCCTCCTCCGGATATCACTAAGAATCAAAGAAATATCTTTAAGATTCTGGTGAACTCATCTGACAGGATACTTGTGGAGGATGAGCCCTTGACCGATGTAACAGAGTTGCGTAGCATGGTCAAAGATTTTGTTTTGAATTTCGGGAAAGTAGATGAAGAAGCCCTGGAACTATACAATACGCTTCCTCCAACTTTGAAAGCATTGTCTTTGAAAAATGCAAGCTCATCAGACAATCCTAAAGAAGCAGTTGTATCCTTTAAGGCTGATAGAGGGACTAGCTATGACATTTATATAGCTATTCTAGATGAATTGCAAGGCGCTTATTATGAGATATACGGAGAGCGTATCGGCTTGACAGCAGATGAATTTAGAGGGCTCGACAGGAAAAAACCGAGTGAGAACGATAAATACAAACGTGCCAGAGAAGGCATAGGTATGAATATATCAATTGCAGAACCCACAAAAATAGGAGGATAAAAAATGGCAAAGTTTAAGAAAAAATCTAAAACCAGCTCAGACATTCCTACTGCGGCGCTTCCGGATATTATTTTTATGTTACTCTTTTTCTTTATGGTAACAACCGTGTTGCGGGAATCTACCATAATGGTAAAACAATCAATACCGAAGGCTACACAACTTAGAAAGATGTCACAGAAAAAGCTTGTGAGCTATATGTATGTTGGAAAACCAACTGATCCAAAGAAATATGGGTCTGAACCCAAAATTCAGGCAAATGATGCCTTTATCCAAATTGATGGGATAATTCAATTTATTGAAGAAGAAAAAGGGAAACTGGCAGAAAATGAAAAAGAGCAAATTACAATATCGATAAAAGTTGATGACGAAACCAAAATGGGTATCATCGCTGATATACAGGAGAAAATGAGAGATGTAAATGCGAGAAAGCTAATGTATGCAGCTTCTTTAAAAGCTGATATATAGTATATTTTCGATACGATTACATAAATATGCAAAGAGGCTGTAATGTACAGCCTCTTTTTTTTGCTTAAAATCTCATTACTGAGTATGAATCGCTATTATGTACTTATACCAAAAAAATGGTTATAAGGGGCGTAAACCACTGAAGTACTTAACACATTTACATTGCTTGAAAGACAGTCCGTCTTACGTTCAAAATCGCTAACTTCACATGAATAATAGGGAATATCTCAAGTTGTCAAAAAGTACCGGATTCAGAAATTATGACTAGAAATGCTAAAAAAACCATCAACGCATGGTGCATGTACGACTGGGCAAACTCAGTTTACTCATTAGTAATCACCACCACAATATTTCCTATTTACTATAATGAGGTCACTAATAATGCATTTGGAGGTGCTGTTGTTTCTTTTTTTGGAATCGATATAAGCAATACTGTACTATACTCCTATAGCCTATCTGGCTCATTCCTGCTTATCGCAATCCTCTCTCCATTTCTTTCAGGCATCGCTGATTATGGTGGCAGGAGAAAATTTTTTATGAAATTATTCACTTTTGTCGGTGGAATATCCTGCATACTACTCTATTTTTTTACCGGAAAAAATATTGAATTTGGAATTATATTGGCAGCCTTAGCTAGTGTGGGGTTTTCAGGAAGTATTGTTTTTTATAATGCCTACCTTCCTTTGATTACGAGCCCTGACAAATACGATATCGTAAGCGCTAAAGGATTTTCTATGGGATATATAGGAAGTGTTATAGTACTGATTTTTAGTCTCATAATAATTTCAAACCCCGAATTATTAGGTCTTTCAGACAAATCCATGGCAACCAGATTTTCATTTATTGTCGTTGGACTTTGGTGGATCGGTTTTGCACAAATCACTTTTCATTACCTTCCGAAAGATAAGGTGATCGGTCACAATTCTTTTAAATTATTAAAAAAGGGTTATGACGAAATAAAACTGGTTTTTCGAAGCTTAAAGAAATTAACACAGCTAAAAAGATTTTTATTCGCCTTCTTTTTTTATAATATGGGCGTACAAACGGTTATTTATCTTGCGGCCCTATTTGGGGATAAAGAACTACAGCTACCTGTAAATAGCTTAATTCTCACGATTTTAATCATTCAAATTGTAGCAGTGGGAGGCTCATACCTATTTGCTAAAATCTCAGGCTGGAAAGGTAATAAATTCGCCCTTATCATCATGGTAATCATCTGGATGCTGGTTTGTGGATATGCATTTTTTATGCATTCAGTTACGCAGTTCTATGTATTAGGCATAGTCGTTGGTCTAGTAATGGGAGGCATTCAATCCCTTTCCAGGGCTACCTACTCCAAGATGATCCCCTCCAACACCAAAGACCATACTTCATACTTCAGTTTTTACGATGTCATGGAAAAAATGTCGATTGTATTGGGAACATTTGCCTATGGCATCATCGAACAAATCACCGGAAGTATGCGCAATAGCATTTTGGCCTTAAGCATATTTTTCCTAATTGGATTGATATTTTTACTATTAAGCAAAATTCCTAACGCAAGGGAATACGCATCAAAATAAAATTTCCCGATATCTGAAAATAATTACAGAAAGTGCAATGGTCAGATAAATCAGATTGACCGGCAAGCCAATTCTGAAAAAATCCTTGAATTTATATCCTCCAGGTCCATATATAATCAGGTTTGTCTGATAACTAATTGGCGTTAGAAAGGCCGCAGAGGCAGCATATGCAATGGTCAGGAAAAATGGATATCCGTTTATACCCAGATTCACACTTATAGCATAGGCCAGCGGAAAGGCTATTGATACAGCCCCAACATTACCAATAAAAGAAGCCAGCAAATTGGTAATGATCAATAAGCCGATCAGTATAGATACATTCCCATACGGCTCCAGCAGGTCTATTATTTTCATGGCCACCATATTACCGGCATCTGTCTTGATGATCGCCTGTCCGACTGCCAGGGAAAATACCAGGATAATGATCATATTCAGATCCAGCTCCCGCTTCACATCCTGAGTGGTAATGAGGTTGAAGCCTATCATAATGCTTAAAATTATCATTAAAGCAGGGAACAAGGTGATTTGACTAAATATCAAAAGGATTATTGCACAAATTGCCATTAGGCCTAAGGCATAAAACTTTTTATTGCCGGGCTTTACAATATCCCTGATTTTTGAAACCACAAAAAGATCTCTGTATATTTCTACCCGGTCTCTAAAGTCAGCTCCTGTATACAACATAAGCAGATCACCTGCCTGCAAGGCAATGTCGCCGATCCGGCCACTTACCATTTTTCCGTTTCTATGTATGGCGACGATCGCAGCATTGTACCTGTTTCGGAAATCACTCTGCTTGACCGTTTTATTGATTAAGCTGGAATTGTTGTTCATGACAGCCTCAACAATTTCGGCATTATCACTATCATATGACTGGGCAGTGGTGGGCAATTCGATTCCTAAATCCGAATTTATCAGATCAACAATATCTTTCGTGTTGCCCGCAAAAAAAAGAATGTCCCCTTTTGATAAAACTTCATTCGGCCCAACGGGAGAAATCATCCTTGGGCCTCTCAGTATTTCCACCAGATATACTCCCTTCAGGTTTCTTAGGCCGGCTTTTAGCAGACTTTTGCCGATAAGAGAGGAATCAGGCAAAACACGAGTCTCTACTATAAATTCACGTTTGTTTTCTGTATAAGACTTTAATACATCTTTACGATCCGGAAGTAATTTGTATCCGATAAATAATATAAATAAGATCCCTGATACCGTAACGGACAGCCCAATCACAAATAGATCTTCGAAAAGCAAAGAAGGATGTTCATAATCCTGTAAAAAACCATTCAGCACCAATGTGGTAGAGGTGCCGATGAGCGTTAGCATTCCTCCCATGATCGTCGCATATGATAAGGGGATCAACAATCTTGAAGGGGCGATGTTGTTTTTCTTGCCCCATTCCACCACATAAGGCGTCATCAGCGCAACAACAGGAGTGTTGTTTATAATAGAACTCAGGATTGCCACCTGGCTCATCATCCTCAATAAAAAACCCCTGTACGTTTTGGCTTTTTTAAATACGGCGTCAAACAGGCTTTCCAGTGGAAAGTTTTTCCTCAGCCCTGTTGTGATCAGGATTAGCATCAAAATACTGGCAATAGATTCATTGGAAAAACCGGATAATACTTCTGACGGGGTTAGGATACCTGTAATGGAAAAAAGCAAAACAGCAAGCAGAAAACTTACGGATGCCTTTAAATATTCCTTATATATCAATAAGAAAAGCAAAAAAACGACGAATAAAACAAAAAAAGGCTGGATGTTTTCAGCAATCATACGCTTTCATTATAAAAATATATATCAAATAAATACATTTGATTTTCAAGAATCAAATAATAAGACTTAAATGATTTATCTTATTTAATTTCACAAAAGTTTAATAATTTTTCATGGATAAAGTAGTGTTTCCTCCTTTTGAATACAATTTAAGAAATGAAAATGGAAAGGTTGCCATATTCGATATTATAAGAAAAAAACATATCATCCTTACGGCTGAAGAATGGGTAAGGCAGCATTTAATACATTACTTTATAAATCAGTTGAATTACCCAAAGTCATTAATTTGCGTGGAAGACGGTCTGAAGGTAAATAAGATGCAAAAGCGTAGCGATATCATTGTGTATAATCGGGAAGGTAACGTATTTATGGTGGTGGAATGCAAATC
>JAUUZS010000502.1 GCA_030589835.1 Cyclobacteriaceae bacterium | reverse complement strand
GGGATATTGCAGAGTGTGGGGATGTAAATGTTATTGTCACTGGCTGCATCAACAATACTTTGCCTTTTTTGCCCCTGACATTCTTTACCATCTATTTTAAATTTTACTATTTGATTCATATCCTAAATAATTAACTTCTATTTGTAACCAACCTCCCGATTTTCATGGCTTCATCAAGCCTGAATCCTGTATCAAATTCTACCCCTTTTTGGATTTTATCCAGATATATGTCCCTGAAATTTTTAAGGGTGGAGCGTATTGGGTTTAGGGCTGTATGTCCCAAACCACAGCGGTTTGCTTTCATGATGCTACTCCATCTTTCGATATCCATAATATCTTGCATTACTCCTTTCCCCTCAATTATTTTCAATAATTTATCTTTCATTAATACAGGAAGAGTTCGGCATGGCGTACAAGAACCGCAAGATTCCTCAATAAAGAATTCAGTGAAATTCAAAACGACATCCTTTAGAATATCCCTCTTGTTATTTATGATTAGCATAGAACCGCCTGTAACCAGATCTTCATACCCCAGGGTTCTATCAAATTCATTTGGGCCGATACACGATCCCGAAGGACCGCCAACTTGTACGGCCTGCACGTTTTCGGCGCCAACCATTTCAAGAACATCATGAATAGAAAATCCCCATTCCACTTCATAAACCCCTGGATACCTGCAATCTCCCGAGATAGAAAGCAGTTTGGTGCCTGTCGATTCATGTGTACCAAAACCCTTATACCAATCCCCTCCGTTTATGATCACTTTCACCACTGAACAAAGGGTTTCTACATTATTCACGATGGTAGGTTGCTCGAGATATCCCTTTTCTACCGGAAATGGGGGCCTGTCACGCGGTTCGCCTCGTTTCCCTTCAGCCGATTCGATTAATGCCGATTCTTCTCCACACACATATGAGCCTGCCCCAAGTTGAATGCGTATATCAAAATCAAATCCTTTTTTGCCTGCGATATTTTTTCCCAGCAGCTTTTTGGTCCTCAATTCTTGTAGAACACCTTCAAGGTAATTTTTGAGGTATCTGTATTCATATCTCAAATACAGTATGCCTTTGTCTGCGCCAATTGCGTAAGCGGCAACCACCATTCCCTCAAAAAGCAATCTGGGCCTTTCTGTCAGGATTACCCGGTCCTTAAATGTTCCTGGCTCTCCTTCATCCGCATTACAAAATACGTATCTTCGCTCACCACTGGATTGCCTGCAAAAATCCCATTTCATTCCTGTAGGGAATCCTGCTCCTCCACGTCCACGGATATTGGATTGTTTTACTTCTTCAATTACATCTTCAGGTGGTAATGTAATAATTTTTTTTATGGCCTCTCCGAAGGTGTAATCCAGAGATAATATAGGCCCTTTTTTCATGATATGATTGTTGACGACAGCCTTGATCTCCTCCAGGCTGTTGTTTCCGTCACCATAACTGGCCTGAAACATATCCTTTACATCAATTCCTGCACGGATATTATTGACAATTTCCTTTACCCTGAACCGGGTCAACCTTGTGAATACCGTTCCGTTGATAATTGCTGAGGGCTCCTGATCGCTCATGCCAATACATGAAGTATTAAAAAGTCCGATTAATCCATCAGGTGTTACCTCTCCAATTTTGCATCCAGCTTCTTTTTCAAAAGCTTTGGCAACTTCCTTTCTGCCGGCCATATGGGCCACAATACAATTATTGAGATAAACCGTATACTTTCCCCTTGATGTGGTAGAAAAAAAGTGATAAAAGGAAATCGTCTGTTCAAGATCTACGCTCGAGATATCCAATAAGGTGGCAATTTGCTCTGCTGCGCTTTCAGGAATAAAGCCAAAGGCGTCCTGGGTGTCTATTAAGATGTCCATCAACCGGGTTTTATCCGTACTATACTTATTGATGATGGCATCAATTGTAGTGTTCATAACATCGAATGTGGTTAAAGCTAAAAGAGTTTATTTAAAAAAATTATCCTTTTATAAAAATAAGGAATATGTTGTATAACGGTAACAATAAATCGTTCAAAATAAATCCTTAAAGAGCGAATTTTTTATAAATTAATTTAATCAGTAAAAAATTATCTGGTGGTATTATTTGGGATTGATTCCATAGTTCTCATTAAGAACTTATGAGGTCACGTATATTGTCTAATTTAGGTGGTTCTACCCTAAATTTAATGGAAGATAATAAAATGTGTCAGAAGTCGCCAGCCTGCGGGAGAGGCAGGGAAGACCGGAGACCGAAGTAAAAAAAGGTGAAAACCCAATGCAGGAATAAGAATCATTAACATTTACTGATTTTGGAAGTCTTTTCTTCTGACTCCTGACTTCGGACCTGCCTGGCCGGTAGGCAGGCCTCCGGCCCTTGGACTAAAGTTTTTCATTAAAATAACAGTAAAACCATTTAGGTTTATGATATTAGCCTTTTTTGGTATTTCCCTTTTCTACTTTAAAAAATGAAATTGCATTCTTTAGATGATTGGCCTGAGAAGATAATTCTTCTGAATTTGTGGCAATTTCTTCTGATACTGCAGCATTTTGTTGGGTTACCTCATTCAATTGCTGAACTGCATTGTTGATTTGATTCGCACCGGCACTTTGCTCAGTACTTGAGGCTGTAATTTCCTGAACCAATTGAACGGTTTGTTCTATTTCTGGGATTAACTCTGACATCAGTTGGCCTGATTTTTCTGTTAGCTTCAAACTGTCATGCGAAAGTACATCAATCTCATCGGCCTCTACTTTGCTCCGTTCGGCAAGTTTCCTCACTTCTGCGGCCACTACAGCAAAACCTTTACCGTGCTCACCTGCTCGTGCCGCTTCAATGGCAGCATTGAGGGCAAGAATATTGGTTTGGAAAGCAATATCATTCACGACAGTTATCTTTTTGGCTATTTCCTTGACAGCCGTCAAACTTTGTTCTGCATGTGCTGATAATAATTGCACCACTTGGTTGGCCCTTTCTGCATTTAGTGATGTTTGTTTTGTGTTGTCATTATTCTGATGAATGTTTGAAACCATTTCTTCCATACTGGAAGAAACTTCTTCAGTAGCAGCAGCCTGTTCTGAGGCTCCTTGAGACATTTGCTGTGATGCGTTGCTCATCTGCACACCGGATGAGGCTATATTTTCACCGCTTAAACTTACACTTCCGATCACATCTTGCAAAGCTAGTACAGTTTTGTTGAGTTCTCCTGCCATAAGACCTACTTCATCTTTAGAATTCAAATCCAACGTTTCTGTCAGATCACCTTGACCTATTTTAAATATAAATTCCTGAAGTTTTAACACTGGTTTTGAAATGAACCCGGCGATTACAAAAGCAAGAATAATGGACAGGATAATGCCAATAACAACCATGATTATCATCTGAATAATTGCATTATTGGACATCTCATCAGAGTTTTTAACCAAATTCACTATAACAAGAGAATCAAGTTTTTCCTCCATACTATTCAATATCTCTGCTTGTTCTCTTATGTGCGCATCAACGACTTCATCAATTTGGTTAATTTGGGAAATGATATTTTCCAATTGCTTATCAATAGAGGAATCAGTACGTAGAGATTCATTTTTCAATTTGAGGTATTGCGTTCTTAATTTGGCAACGTCGTCAGCGTTTAATCTTTTTTACCATGACCCATTATCC